>JAEDNL010000055.1 GCA_016302505.1 Bacilli bacterium | reverse complement strand
TCTTTTGAATGTAATTTTAAATCATTTTCAATAAGTTCAATCGCTTCATTCTCTACCATACTTCCTCACTCCTCTCCCATAGCTTAATACCTCTCTGTTCGCATAAATATTCCAGTAAGTCAGCTCTTTGTCCTAAATACTTTTCATACTTTTCTCTTTCAACAATATCAGCGATATCATACCCAAGCTCATACATATCTTCACATTGACTACCAAGAGAGCTGTAAACGGCATTATAATATTCTTTTTCAAGTTCTTCATCAGTTAATTTTTCAGCAAATTTAACAATTTCGTTTCGTTCTTTTCTCGTCATTTCTACGTTGCTCCTTTACGCTTAAACCGTCATTAAATTTCATTTTAACTAGCATTTATTAAATTTAAAATGTAAAAAATCTGTGACTCTGTAAATCCGTAATCTCTACATTGTGAAAACAAATTCACAAATACCTCTTCTTTTTCTTTATAATCATTTAATAATCTATCTGCATCTCTATCTAAATCTAATACTTCATTTGCTACCAAATTAGCAGTTTTTCTATCGCAATGAGCAAGTAACATAATATGGTTTTCCATAACTGTCATAATATTATGACGTGCTTCTTTAAACTCTTCTCTTGTTAGTGTCATTTTTTATTCCTCCATTTTATATTTTATCATCAAATATATCCAATAATAAAATAATAATCCAACAACCCAATAACATAAACCATAAATAATTTACAAATAAATAATAAACATTATTTTTTATTTCATACATATAAAAATTATTAAAAATATTTATAATACTTATAATAATCCACATTAAATCTAAAAATTTTCCATTTCTTTTTTTCATATAAATCTCCTTTCTTTAATATATATTATAACACAATATGTATTAAATGTCAAGACAAATATTATTTCAATTTCATATTTTATCATCCTTTATTTTTATTATACTCAATTACTTTTTTAGTATATTCTGAAATATCTAATGTTTTCGTTTTTTCAATAAAATTTCCGTCTACATCTCTTTCCCATTTTCTGATTTTATATTCAAATGGAATTTTATCATAATCTTCATATTTATTTAAAACAGACTCGTATGGCACATTTTTATGATATTTATTATTTTCCCAACATTTTTTACAACAAGGATATTGCCAAGCACCATAAGTCATTGGAACATTTATTTTTCCACAATGTAAACAAACATTTTCTGAAATTATTGAATAAGCACTTATGATTTCATCAGTTTTTTTGTTTCCACCATAATTATAAAATCTTAATTGACCAAATTTTTCTTTAATCTGTTCAACTGTAAAATGTTTTAAATTACTTCTTTTGATTTCTTTATCTAAATCTTCTAACATAAGTTTTCCAAATGCCTTATACCAACCTTTAGGAAAATCCCAAATAGCACAAAACTTTTTTGGTTCTGACCATTTTCTTTTTGTATTTGGATTAATTATTCTTTTTCTTCTTTCTAATATAAACTGACAATAACTAAACCAAGGATATTTTTTCATAAACTTTCTTTCTCTTGTTTTAAATTGTTTTTTTAATCTTCTTTTCTTTTTTGTCATTTTTTATTCTCCTAAATATTCTAAAAAATTATCTTCATTGATTTCTTCAAAATCTTCAAGAATACATTCTGAACAATATTGACTACCATCATACTTAAATAATTTTTCAACACTTCTATTACAACAATCACATACCAAATCCTCTAAATGTGGTGTTTTTTCTCTTCTTCCACAATTAATGCAACCTTGTGGACAACCTACACAATCGTCTTCCATTTCATATAAAATCATTTTAATCACTCCTTTACATATATGTTTCTATATCACTAAATTCAAAATCTCTATGACAATTAAAACAATGAACTTCGCTTATATCTTCCCATAATTCTTTACTAAAAATGGTTTTATCATAATCCAATTCTTCTTCATATCCACAATATGGACATTCATATTTTACATATCTTGGTCTAAATTCAATCTTTATTGGGATGTACATACTTATCAACTCCTTTCTTCATAATATCTTTCAAATCATCTTCTTCAAAAGTGCTTCCAACAAATTCATCTAAACAACCATTTTTATGACCAATTCTTAATTTGAAAATACTATTACCACATTGTTTATATGCTTTTAATGATATTTTTTCAATATTTGGAATTTTTAAATTTCAAATATGGTCTAAATACATAAAGTTAATTATAGTTGCTTCACCAAAATTAAAATCAACAAACGTAATATTGTTCATTTCTTCAATATCTAACATTTTTTTAATTGTGCTAATATAATATTCATAATTATTTTTTTCTTTATAACTTTTTCTTCTATCTAATTTATTACCATCACTATCTTTATTTTCTTTTTTCATATGTAACCATTGTTTACAATCTTTGATTATCCCACTTTGTGAAATAATAAAATAATTAATGTTATTTTTATATGTTTCAAATGTTTGTTTTTCAATTAAATTATATTCATTCTGCATATCTTCTAATGCTTGTTTTTTGTTCGCCAACCTTCTTTCTGCTTGATTTATTTCATCAATTGAACTATATATAAAAATTCCATCAAATGAATAATCACTATTTTTTCTAGATAAACCCATTATATCGCTCTCCTTAATTATTTTAAATCATCTTCCATTTTTATCATATCATATAATCTATTTAAAGAAACATTAATTGCTTTATCCATTAAACAACAATAACCTTTTTTACATTTTTCTCTAACTCCACAATTTTCACAATAAAAATCCCAATCATAACCTTCAAATGCCTCAATAATTTCTTTTATTTCCATTATTTATTTTTTCCTTTCTCTTAACTTAAAATCTTGACTTGTATCAATACAATATTTAATATATATATCCTTTTCTTCTTGTGTTAAAGTTTTTAAACCACCTTGTTTTGATTTTCCAACTTTTTCTTGAATATACTTATTAAACGATTTCTTTAGGTCGATTATATCACAATTTTGATTTAATGTCAAGTCTTTTTTATTTAATACAATATTATATTTATAATAAAAATATTCTGCTTCGTATTCTTTTGCAATCAAATCTCTAAAATGGCTACGATTTGCATAATTTATTTCGGATTCTTTTTGTAATCCTAATTCGTTAAGTACTTTTCTTTTTATTTCAAGTAATTCTTGAATATCTTTATCAGAAGTTATTTCTTTTCTTCTTGTAAACCAACATTTATTATCATAATCATATATTTTAAATGCAACAACTGGAATTTCATTGACTTTAATTAATTGTCTATCTTCCATGTCATACAATATATCTCTTATAATTCTTTTTAACATTGGTTCAGATTCGCTTGTAAATATACTTAATCCATATTCAGTTTGTTCCATATAAGAACTACATTCTTTTATATGGTATTTAATATAATTAAAATCTTTATTAACAATTTCTGTTTCTTCCATTAATTCATGCATATCCATAGTTATAGAATTTTCTTTAGAAGTCGATAACATTGTATAAATCATTGGTTCAATATATTCTCTATTTTTAAAATATTTAATATTATCTATTTTTTCTAATTCAGTAAGTTCTCTTTCTATTATATATTGATTTCTTCCTTTTTTTGTTAATAAATATTTTTTACCTATTTCAGATAACTGACTTGTTGATTTTGAACCTTGGACTTGTGGTAAATGAAATATTTCTCTTAAATCAGAAAAAGTATATATT
Source organism: Bacilli bacterium (assembly GCA_016302505.1). Lineage (GTDB taxonomy): Bacteria > Bacillota_I > Bacilli_A > RF39 > UBA660 > CAG-1000. Next base: position 2,145 of record JAEDNL010000055.1, on the reverse strand, counting down.
TTATTATATTCTAAATCCATAATTAATCCTTTCTATATTATTATTTATATTTCTTATTTTTCTTATTCCAAAATTTTGTATAATAGTATATATAATATATATTATTATAATTTTGATTGGAATAATGTTTTATCATATATTTATATTATATAATATCGTTATTCCAAATATTTGTATAATAGTATATATACTATTATAATTTTAATTGGAATAAGACATATATAATATATTATATAATAATATATATTAATTATATAATAATAATATATATATATATATATATATAATATTATTATAATTTTGATTGGAATAAGAATATTGTAATTTTGATTGGAATAAGAATAGGCTCACTAGCGTTCGCTTTTAAAAATATTTTATTTATTTGTTTATTTACATTGTCTGTGTCGCAAGCGACCCATCCAATTTAAAATAAAAAATAAATAAAATATTTTAATTAAATATATTATATCATATATATAATAAAATGTCAATATTATTTTAAAAAATATTTAAATAAAAGTATTGACAAAATAATTAAAATATGTTATAATATATAATAATAAATATAATATATAAATAATATAATAAATAATAAAAGGTGGTGATTTTTTGAATAAATTTATAAGTAAATATAAGGTTCAACCAATTATAAATTGTGATGGATATTACCCACAATGTCCAAGCTGTTATTATTTTGATTTAAAAATTAATGAAAATTGTCCTCAATGTGGTCAAGAAATAGATTGGGATTTTTTAAATATAAAAAAAGAAGATAATATTGACAAATAATAATATATATGATATAATATGACTAAATAGAAGTTGACATAAAGAAAGGGGCAACAAACATGAAAGGAAGAAAAATTTATGGAACAATTAGGAACAAATACTTGGAACGAATTATCTTATAGAAGATATGAAAATAGAAAACAAGAAAGAGAATTAGATGTTTTTGAATTAGAAGAAGAAAATTATAAATATTTAGATTATAATTTTGATGAATTTATTAGTATAAATTCTTATGGACTATTTGAAAATATAACTATTCAAAATTGTTTTGGAGTTGAAGACATTTTTTACTTAAATTATGAAGAATAGGTTGGTGTATTATGTCTAGTAAGTATGGAATAAAAATAAAAAATTTTCAAGCTGGCTCTTTATATCAATGTAATATTGGTGTTAGACAAAATTATGATTATACAAAAGCTATGTTTACAAATAATTTGCTAATGTATTTTTTATTGGAAAATGGACTAAAAGTAGAAAATGGTTGGACTAGAGATATTATTTGTATAGAATTTGATTATGGCTCAAGGTCTTACGAAGAAGAGATTGAACATTTAAATAAATTAATAAAAAATGAAAATAAAAAATACACAGAAGAAGTAATTGATTATTTTAAAAGTTTAAAAACTCAAGCAGACTTTAAAAAAGATTTATTTGATAAAAAATCTGCCGATGAAATTAGAGATATTTTTTACAAAGATGGAATAGAGATAAGGCATGATGTAAGAAATAAAAAAAATAAATTAATAAAAGAAGAATTTATACATTATCGGATGTTTTATCGTTCAACTGGAAAAGCAAAAGGTGGTAGTTGTATGTTTATTAGAGATGAATTATACGATAAAGCCTTATCTTTTATTAGAATGGGAATTGAAATGGAACAAAATGATGCACAAATAGTAGAAATGAGTGCATATAGTTCTTTAATTGCTAGTTCTATTGTTGGAACTATTAAAATAAATCCAAAAAATATTTTGGTATTAAAAGATGTCGATAGTTTTTTTACTACAAATGTTATTAGTGTTGAAACAGATAAGAATAAACATTGTATTGCTGTAGAAAAAGAAAATTATAAATTAAAAAATACAATGTTTGACGGAGAAGCATTAGTCGATGAAAGTATTTTCCCAAGTTGGGGAGATGGTTATATTTTATTAAGACATCATATGTGTAAAATGGCTGGATTTAAAACAAAGATTCAAAAGTTTTTTAAAGATTATTATGGAAATAGGTATAATACAGCTATTATAAAAGATATGTGGGGAAATGACCATTATGCCAAGGATATTGAAGTAATTACAACAGACAATGCTATGAAGTGGCTTAACAAAATGGGTCGGCTAATTAGAAATAATTAGT
>JAEDNL010000013.1 GCA_016302505.1 Bacilli bacterium | reverse complement strand
CTTAATAATGCTATATATTTCATAATACTTCTCACTTTCAAATTACTATTTGTCTTTCTCTTACAGTTATAATTATACCACGAAAAAAAGTTATATTCCTATACCTCTAGTTATTGCGACATATTCCTTAAAAACCGAAATAAATAATATGTATAATTTCAAAGTGCAAAAGTTAATATTTCAAAGTGCAAAAATTGCACTTTGATATTATTTATTAAAGTCATAAAATAAATAATTATCTGGTAAAGTTTGAAAATCTTCATCATTAAAACTAAAATGATGATCCTCATACACTGTAAATAATTTGATTTTTTCATTAGTTATGTCATTTAATAAAGGTAAATATCTAGCTGATTGATCCATTTCACCATAAACAAAGTTAATTCTTTCACAATTACAGTTTAAAACTGATTCTTTTGTTTTATGCCAATTATACATTAAAGGGCCATTTACTAAACACATTCTCTCAATTTTATTATATTGTGTCCCGAACCAAGCTCCAATCAATGCACCATTCGAAAATCCTAAATAATAAACTTTATAATCATCAAATCTCTTAGCATAGTCATTGATAATATCAAATGCATTATCCAATGGATTAGTTCCATCAAAAGGATTTGATGAACATATTACAGAACATCCATATTTTTTATTAATTCTTTTTGCCATTCTTATATACTTATTTTTATATCCATATAAAGAACCATCTTGTCCTGCTTTTATGAAAACAATTGTAGAATTTCCCTCTATAATACCATAATCTATAATTGCCACATCTTTTAATTCAGATTGTATTTCAATATCAAATTTTTCATTCATAAAGTCACCTTAATCACAATAATATTATATAACAAAAAAAGAGATTTTCATCTCTTTAATTTTCTAACAAACAATTTTATTTAATTGTTAAAACAATATCTTCTAAATATAAACTATCATAATAATTATTATTTTCTAATATTCCAATCCATTCATCAATATTAGACTTAACATTATTATCAGATTTTCTATATATTATTCTAAGTATCATACCAATGGCAGGCATTTGATCAATTAATTCATTCCACTTATTTAATACCTTAACATCATTAGCAGCTTCTATTAAAGCTTTAATTGCGTAAAAAGCTTCTTGATATTCTCCACCATTAATTAATCCTCTAGCAATATTAATATATTCTATTTTACTATAACCATCTAACAATAATGAATTATACAAATTATTATAATAATATTCATAAGTTTGTCTAGGTAAGTATTTTGAAAAATGATTTTCAAAATGTTCTACCTCAAAACAAACATAATCTTTACCTTCCTCAGATAACATATATTTTTTTAAATCTTCAGCTGGTATTAATTCAATTAATTTTTGAATTGTTAATTCATTTTTAATAATACGTGGCTTTAATTCTATTTCATTGTATTCTTTATTTTTAATTGCTAATAAGACAGCATATTCATGTTTACATGGAAAATCACAAGGACAAGTACAACTGTAATCCATAAATTCATCTTCTGAATCAAAATCTATTTCAACTACGTATCTTTCTCTTCCATCAATTTTTGAAACAAATCTATTGCCATCTCTTACAACAGAAACTATATTACCTTTTTCGTAATAATCTTTCCCTCTACTTTTTATTTGATATTCAAAATCATTTATATAATCATCAATTATTTCGCACAATTCATTATGTTGTAATAATCTAGGACTATAATAATGTTCACATTCACAATCATCACAATTACAATCTTCATCACAGCAACATTCTGAATTTTGAACTAATTTTTGTTCTTCCTCTGTAAATTCAAATGGATCTCTACCCATAACATCACTTAATGTTTTATTTTTAATTTCTTCAAATAATTCTTTAGTATTAATTTCCATTGTATCACCTTCTTTTTCTCATATTATATTTATTCATTATTACTTTTATGTTGATTACAATATCTATGAGCTATTTGAGCATTTTCTAAAACAGTTAAACCACCTTTTGAATATGGAAGAATATGATCAACATGAGCATCATCATAATTTAATATTCTTTGTCCACATAATTTACATGTTGGATCTTCATTATATAATTGTGATTTTATTGAATCTGGAAAACATCTTGGATTATCTGTTTCAATATCTTGTTTCATTATGTCTTCCATTATATCAAGCCACATTCTAAATCTTCTATTTACCATATCTGTATTACTTGTTTTAAATTCAATTGCATTTATAAAATCAGGATTATTAATCATTAGATCATACATTCTATCTCTAATTTCATCTGCATGTCTAATTAATTGTTCTTTATCATATCTAGAAAAACTATACATTTGAATATCATATAAAGCCATATTAATTCTAGTTTTAGCCCAAATATAATTATTAGTTCCTTCTTCTTTCATCATTCTTCTAAAAGCATTTTCTCCAAATACAGAATAAATAGATGAAATTGTATCTTTAAAGATTTGTCTATATTCTGCAATTTGTTCATCATCCATATTTCTGAATCTTTTAATATGTTTATTACAGAATTGCTTCATACTAGGCTTATAGTTTAAATATGTTTTTTCATAGAAAGCAAAGAATCTTAAAATCATTCCTTTATATAACATTCTGTTCTTAAAGTTTGGTTTATTAACAATTTTATCAAATAATTCATTACTCTCTAATTCCTTTAAAAGATTCATATATTTACCACGATACACGGTGTTACGTATTTCGTCTTCATTTAGTGGAGTAGATCCAGTATTTAATCTTTCAAATATTTCAAATTTTATATCATCATTTGATTCTTTCTTTATTACAAATGATCTAATGGCTGTATTTAATATTTTTTCTTGTTGTTCATTTGACAAGTCACTAAATGATTTTCTATTTAATTCTGTCATAACATTTAAGCTAGTTAATTTAAATGGTTTATCATCATAAAGATTTTTTCCTTGAACGAATGAAATAATTGATGTTAATCTTTGTTGTCCATCAATAACACTCCAGCTGCCATCTTCTTCTTCTGCAAAATAAACAATTGGTAATGGTATATCTAATAAAATAGATTCAATTAGTCTACTTGCAACTTGAGACTTCATAACATATTTTCTTTGATAATCAGGTTGCAAAATTAATTTTTGTCTTGTAAATTTCATATATAATGATTCGATAGTTGGATCAACTTTATCAATAACTAACTTACGATCAAATTGTTCTCCTACTTCATCTGAATCATCTAATGCCTCAATGTCATCACTTAAAATTGTATTGTTTTTGATTTCTTCAATTAATTCATTTTCTGTAATTAAATTATTTTCTTCCATACTTTCCACATCCTCATTTTAATTATACCACAACATTCAATATTTCCTTATACTTTAGGGCAAAAAAAAGAAGGTTAAGTGTTTTTACACCTAACCTTCTTTTGAAACTGTTTTTTCATATGACTGAAAATGAACATCAATAAATTGTTTATTCTCTTTAGATTTAAAATATAAATGATACTTTTCTTTCCAATCAGCAGTTAATTTTAATATTTGTTGTTGATTCAAAATTTTATCACATTCTATTTTTAATACTACCCTACTATTTACAATTTTAAATTTAGTTTTAAAATTAACATCAACATATATTCTCTGAATCGAAGTTAGTATATCATTAAATAATTTCTTTTGTTTCTTATATTCATCATCTAACATTTTATTTGATTCTTGAGACTGATTTGAATCATAATGAATATCTTCAACAGTAAAATATGTATAATTTAAATTTTCTAAATTATTTATATTTCTATTAATAGTTCCTGATTTATATATTTTAAAATCTTTATAAATAATTGTATCTCTAAAAATAGGATATCCTACTGTTGGAAATATAATCATTTTATAATGTAATTGTTTTATTTCATCTGCAGTTAACAATTCTCTTGCCATCAGAGAAGTTGATTTATTGCCATCGTAGCGACTTAAACTCATAGATTGACTAATTGAATTAGATTCAATTGTTTTCTTCCCTAATCGCTTAGAAATAGCCTCTGCTGTATCTTGTGTATTAGTCTTTAAATATACTAATCCACAGTTATCTAAAATAATCTGTGCTACATCTTTTCCATATACATTATCAAGTTGTGCAAAAGATTGAATAAAAAAATGAAATCTCATTCCTCTTGATCTTGCAACTGATACCATTGCTTCAATATCAGTTAATGGTGGACAGTTAGCAAATTCATCCAATATCCAATCGACTTTTACTGGCAAACATTTTTCTTTCTGCTTATTTGCTACTTTAACTAATTCTTTATAAAGTAAACCTACAATTATGGAAACTAAAGTAAAATAAGTTTTATCTTCATCTGGAACAATAACATATAAAACTGTTGGCTTTGTTCCCAAATTATCAAATCTAGAATCATAACTTGATGTAACATTAGCTACATTAATATCATCAAAAATATTCATTTTATTACCAAATACAGATGTTATTGATTTATAAGTATTTTCACTTGCAGTTATAACTGATGTTAAACTGTCTTTTGATTTACTTCCATATTCTCTAGTTTCTAAATATTGTTTAAATGTTTTTGCATTCTTATCTTCTAACATACTATTTTGAAACTTTCTAATACTAGTCATTGTTATTTGTTCTCTCTTAATATTACCAAGTTTATATTCCTCCAAAAAGAATCCTATTAAACCTTCTAATAATTGTCTTGCACTGTTATTCCAAAATGGATCTTTAGCCTCAACTTTATCCGCTGTTATCATATCTGATAAAGACGTAATTAATCTATTTGTTTCAGCAAAGTGACTCATAGCTTCATTGTTACATTTCATTTTTATTTCATCTGTTGGAGATACTTCCATCATTTCTATACAATCTATATATTCTTGCCACTCTTTTATAATCGGTTCCAATATATTAAATTTATTAGATTGTTCTGGATTTCTAAAATCTATCGTTAATACTTCATATCCTCTATCTTTAAACATCTTACTTGTTTTTTGAAATATTTCACCTTTTGGATCTGTTATAAATGCACTTCTCTTTTCATTAGCTACAGAAAGAAAACTACAAAATGGAATTACTTGTGTTACAGATTTACCACTACCTGTTGCTCCCAAATAAACCCAATGTGGTGTTTCTTTATCCATATAAACATAATCCAATTTCTTTTCAAAATATATAGGAAAGCCTACCTCTTTTATTCTTTTTAATTCTTCTTTTTTAAAATTCCTTTTTATCTCATCCAATCGTGCAAATCTTGCACTTCCATATTCATTACTATTCTTTATTTTATGTTTTGCTAGTAATGGTTCGATATACATAAAAACAATAATGAATATTCCAATTAAAACAAGTATTATGATATAAGTTAAACTCATTAATACCACCTTACTTTTTCTTTTTTAGTTTGTTTCATAATTCTTTCATATTCTTCAGAAGCTTGATTTAATTCTCTGTCTATATTTCTTATTGCATTATATATTTGTTGTTGAAATTTATATTTACTCATTCCAACATTAGATAAACTATTTTTAACTATATCCTTTTTATCATATTCTTCATCTTTCTCATATTCAGTTAAAATAATAGATTGAATAATATCATCTTTATCAATAACTTTATTCTCAAAATTAGAATATTTATATCTTGCATGATTAACAATAGAATTCAATATTAAATTATCTAAATATTTTTCTTTTCCTTTGGTATAAGTTAAATCAACATCTTCTACTGAAATATGATTCCTTTTATTTAATCCTTCAAAATAACTGTTCATGTTCTTTATAGAATTATTAAAATTTGATTTTGATATTTTTAATTTTTTATTTAATCTAAATAAGTCATCACGAACTTCTTTTGTTAAATCTTTAATTTCTTGATCTTTGATAGAATTAAATTTAATTTTGCTATTATATGAAACATTTCTCTCATTCAATAATTTACCCAACTTCAATATTTTTTCTTCTAAAAATATATTATCTCTATCATATAAAACAAAATTTTTAGTACCTGGATCAAATAAGTTTCTAATATCTTCAATATCTTTATTTATATTTGTTGCTAAAGGTCTAAACATATTTTCTCTTTCTGCAACTTTAATAACTTCTCTCTTTAAAACATTTATAGACTTTTTAGGAATCTTACCAAATCTTCTATACGCTATTTTATTATTACGTTCATAAGTATTCGGTTCTTTTTCCATAAACGAAATATGAAAATGTGGATGCTTGGTATTAGTGTGAAGTGAAAATTCATAACACATTTTCTTAGCATCTACAAATCCCATACTTTTAAAAAAAGTTGGTAATATTTCAGTTGCTAACTTTTTTTCTAAATCATCCCATGAAATATTTTTATCAATAAATTTCTTATCTATAGATAAAACCATTTGCCAAACATTAGAATTATTAAATTGTTTATTAATATACTTTTTTCGATTAACAATATCTTTTTCAGAAGCATGACTACCATCTTCTAAAACCAAATTAATATCTTCATGTTTGTTAATCTTTCCAGTAAAATAATCGATCATGTTTATAACTCTCTTTTTATCCTCTTTATAATAATCTAAAATTCCATCAACATATTTTTTATCTCTCGAATTATATAACTCTGATCTATCATGATTGTTAAGTGATAACTTATATCCAGTTCTTACTACAATCTTTGGACTACTCAATTAACTTATCACCTTTTAAGTTATCTTTAAATTTTTGTAAAGCTTCACTATTTTTAACATCACTTGGATCAGTAATTATATCCGCATATAATTGTTCTAATAATTTTTTAATATATCTACTATTACTATATTCCTTATTAATCAATTTAAAAATCAAATCAAATTTACTTAGTATATTTTCTATATCCAAACTATAAGAAATTAAATCATTTATTTCTTTATTAACTGTAACATTTTTCTTCTTTGCTCTTGATTCTATTTCCTTATACATTTCATACTCTAATCTAGTATGTAATTCTTTATAAACAGACATTTTATTTTCCTCTTAAAGTCTTTTGTTTTTCTAAATATCCTATTTCAATTAACTCGTTTATTAATGCTGTCATAGACTCATATCCTAAATAATCTTTCATTGCTTTTAATAATTGATAATTATAATATGGCATACTTAAATTAAATCTTTTAAACATAATTCCTCCTATTTCTAATATCCCAAAATGACATATTTTTATATGTTATTTTTTTATCAGGATAAGACGTTTGTGCATTGATACCACTTTTAGCCTTATTTTAAGCCAAAAGTGGATGCACAAATCTTATTTTGCACTTGCAAAATTATCCCAAAATCTTCGATTTTTACTAGCAATCCCTTATTTTATAATGGTTTTTGATATCCCATTTTTAAAAATCAAAGAAAAAAGTGGGATTTTAACTTTTAAAAATATCCCACTCTTTTAATATGGTAAACTAGCACATTCATCAACAATTACGCCATTAACCGGTCTTCTTATAGTATCATTCCAATGAGCATAACAGTCAGCTCTATTAGTATATCCTCCTACATTAGGAATATTATTATTTATTGTTGGTGAACTATATGATTTACCTCCACTAAAATCAACTAAGCTCATTGCATCAACAACATTTCCATCTCTACTAACTTGAAAATGTAAATGGTTCCCAGTTGAATTTCCTGTTGTTCCAACTCCGGCTAAAATCTGTCCTTGTGTTACTATATCTCCTACTTTAACTTTAGAACTATTAGGAAATAAATGAGCATATAAAATTGATAAATCATCTTCGCCTTCACATTGAACTTTTATATGATTACCTCCTGCACCATCATTTGGATTCGGTGTATTACTAGAATATGGAAAAGATACAGTTACAACTTTACCAGCACAAGCTGACTTAACTTCAGTTTGCGCTCCAGCTGCAAAATCCCATGCACTATGAACATTTGCTTTTCCATAAATAACACGTTCTTCTTTAAAATAACTTGTTATTGTAAATTTACTACTATCTATTGGTAATACTAATGGCTTATTTTGAATAGTATCTATTTGACCAGAATTAGCAATTTCTTTTGCTGAGCAAACATATAATTTTTTATATTTTTCTCTGGAACAAACATCAGTAATTGTTCGTTCTTGTTTTAGTTCTGGATCTAAATTATCTGTATAAATTTCATCAAAAGTTAACTTATCATTAGCTAAATAAAAATATAATATTCTTGATAACGAAACATAACCTTTACCTTCTTTAACATTCTTTCTAACAACAGAAATATATCTTTCAGCATATTCTGCATTACCTTCTATATATCCATCTGTTACTGTTGTTCCAAAAAAATTAAATGTAAATAAACATGCTACTAATACAAAAAGACCAACAATGATTAATATTCCTGTTGGTCCTAAAATAAGTATTATTTTTTTTATTATTTTTTTCTTTAAATCATCACCTATAAAAATCACCTCACAAAAAAAGATATTAGTTTTCTAACATCTTTTCTAAAGTTAATAATGATTTATACCATAAGTCATCATATTTTTTTAATAACTCTTTATATTGTTTTTTATATAAAATACTAAATATATTTTTGCTATAAATCTTTTTCATAAGTTTATTACGTTCATCTTCAATTGGTTGAATAATATTCTTACAATAATCATTTATTATATCTTGCATTTTATCACCTATAATTATTATACACTATAATTCGACATTTTCAGCCATCTAAGTGCTTAAATTTTGATTTCTTTATCTTTAAACATTGGCATAATATCTGGTGTATCAAATCCTGTAGCTTTATCTAAATACTCTTTATTTATTCCATTTTCATTACAGTATTTTATATAATATTTAACCCCATCTACGCAATCAATATCATTAGGCCATAATTCACTAATTGAATTCCATAAACTGTAATGTACATCATCTTTCATAAATCCTATTTTATAATCATTATCTAAATAATCATAAATATAATAATCAAAATTATAATCCCATTCTGGCACATAATCATAATCATTATTTAAATGAGAAAACTCAATAGCTTCTTCATTATTATCACTAAATAAGATTCTATATTTATTATCATCTGAATATAAAACATATTGTAATTCTTTATTTTGATGTTCTGTACTATCTTTGACAAAATTCGACAATTCATTCATTTTATTTTTAATATATTCGTTCATCAATTTTCCCCCATCATTTCTCTTTCAATTTCTGTTGCCTCTACCTTTACTCTTAATCTTGTTTTTGAATCTATATTTAATAAAAACTCTCCTCTTTTTGATGTTAATAGAAACGATTTTTGAGTGTCAGTTAAAGGATTCTGTTTAAATAAATCTAAATATGCTTTTAGATCATCTTCTTTTAACATTCCTATCATTTGATATTGACAGTTATTAAATATAGCTGTTGAATGTCTTAGTATTTGATTGCTTCCTACAAAGTCTTTTATAGATTGAGTAGCAACTATAAGCGATCCTGAATACTTTCTAATTCTTCTTGCTAATTGACCAAAGTTTCTTAATACTTCAAAATTATTTTCATCAATAAATAAATGAAATTCATCTGCAACTATTATTACATGTTTTCTATCTTCTAACTTAACTTTATCGTTATTAATCTTATTAGCAACAATACTATTATTTAAGTAAGTTAATAAGTTTAATGTTTGAGTATTAATTAATCTTTGATTTTCTGAATATAATAATTCTTGTAAGTTAAAAGCAATTAAATCGTTATCAAGATTAATATTTGTATAACCATCAAATAAATAACTATCAGTACCAGTTAAAAATCTAGATAATAATATATCTAATTGTTCTATTAACTTTTTCTTTTCATTACTAGTTAACCCTTTAGAATATTCTGGTAAGAAGTTATATAGATCAGTGAATATCGGATAATCTTCCGGTTTTAAACTTTGTAGTGTATTAATTGAAGTATTTTTATAAATACCTTTCTTGTTATATAACTTTTCAACTACAGCAAGTAACATTACTAATTCTTTTTCAGTTATATCTTCAAATGCTGATTTAAAGAATGCTTCTAAGAATCCTAAATGTTTTGCTAAAGGGCAATCTGTTTCTTTAGTATCTTGATCATCTTCATCACCAGCTATAAATCTTATTTGAAGTGGATTTATTATTCCACCTTTTTTTGAATACATATCAATATATTCTCCACCATTTTTATGAACCAACTTTTTATATTCATTTTCAGCATCAAATATAAACACTTTAGTTCCTCTAGAAAATTCATTAACAATCATCTTTTTCATGGTAAAAGATTTACCTCCACCAGTTGATGAAATAATTGCTAAATTATGACTAGTTCTAGAATTATTTAAAGTAAATGGATCATAAAATATTGGTAATGATGTATGAGTATCAACTCCTAACATATACCCCTGTGAATCATTAAAATATGTTTCAGTAAACGGAAAGCCTGCAGCCATAGTCATTGTTGGAAGATATACAGAATAATCTTCTAATGTCTTCGTATTTATATCATATGATTGCCATGTTTCTAATTGTCTTAATCTAGGAACATCTAATTTAATTTGATATGGATCTACAAGTTTCTTTAATTCTCTTATTGTTTCTTCTCTTTCTTTTTTATCACCAGTTACAACAAGTATTAATGAAACTTCTTTTATTTTTTCATCTCCATTTTTTATTTCTTGCATAAGGACTTGGAAGTTTTCTTCCTGTCTATCAAGTTCTGTAGCATCACTTAGCTTCTTTGTAGTATTTCTATCAGTTAATAAAAATTGATATTGATTATTAACCCATCTAATTAATTCTTCTTGTGATATTGTATCTTTAATTGAAATACAAGCTCTTACATTTGGTACATTAAATACTTTTTCAAAAAATAATTCATCAATAAATGGTGGAATACTTTTTATAGTACACAACTGAAATTCAGTTTCATCAAATTTAATTAAACTAGGATGTTCTGTTACGTTCATTGGTAAAGATAATTCTGCTAAACTACTCCATACTAATTGATCTAATGAGTTTTTATTTAAATATAAATTACTAATAAATTTAAATACTTGTAATTTATTTTGAATTATCTCTACATTAATTCTTGGTTGAATATCATTTAAAATTTCTTCAACCTCATCAATTATCTTTTCTAATTCTTCTACTGTTTTAGCAATTACTACCCAATAATAAATACTTGATACAGTAAAATCATTTTCTTCTAAATAATTTATTAAATCTTTATTTGTATTTAATAATTCTTTTCTATATTCATCTTTATCATACTTATTAATTAATTCTTCTAAATGAATCTTATTATTATTAAGATTTATTTTATCATCCAGTTTATAACATTTAAGATTTAATCCTTTAATCTGATAAAGAGATTTTAAAGTAAAAAAGAAATTACTCTTTTCTTGTTTACTAGTGAGTGACAAATCAACTGCACTAATTTCCATTAAAGAAGCAACTTCTCCAGATTTTAAATATATTAATCCATCTTCTCCAACTTCTTTTATATTTGAAAGTATCTGAGAATTTTTAATCTTTTTCCTCATCTGAGATTTATTAATATATTTCGTTTTATTTTTTTCATGTGCTTTTTCTAAAGACTTTAATATCTTTTCTTCTTTTGTTAATTTACTCAAATTTATTACACCTTCTTTATATATTTATTACAGTTTTATTACAGTAAAAAAGAAGCTTATTTAGCCTCTTTAATAATACTTAATACATCAATTATGATTCTAAAGCCATGTTTACTTTCTATATGACCATTAAATGCTAATGGTATACCAACCTTACCTCTAAACATATTTAAATCATTTGTATATAAATATGCATTAATATAATTTGGATTTAATTCATAGTTTTCATCATTAGGAACAGCTAAACATAACTTTAATGCTTTTTGATTGTTGATTTGTGTTTTATATGCCGGTCTACATAATCTACCAATCATAGTAACATCATTATGACATTGAACTTGATAAGCCATTATATTTCCTCCTTTCGAGTGAGTAATATAATGTATATTAAAAATATAATCAAATGACCAATTTTTAATTTTCGTTATAAAAACTTAGTCAAAAATTAGATTTCTGATTACTTTTTATGTTAAAACATATCAAATTTTAAATTTTTAACGATTTTCAACAATCAAAAAACAAAATTTAGTATTTTTTAATTTTTTTTATAAATATATTCTTTTCCTTTAAAAATATATTTAAATACTAAGAACATTACCTTATACATTCTGTTCTTTTTAGATAAATTAATAGGTACTAATAAAAATATCATTACTGCTAAGAACATTAATGACATCATTCTGGTTGGTGGTATAGAAAATAATACTATAAATAATATTAAACTTGGTAAACCAATATATAAGTCTGTTAATTCTATATATTTACCTAAAGTCTTTTTTAAACTTTTAACTGTTATATACATATTTATAATCTCCTTTGTCCATTATATCTTCTTCTATAAATATTTTTAGTTGGATCCATCGTACTTAATGCATCGGCAACATTTCTATATCCAGATGTTCTTAAAGACTTACCAAAACTTGATGGTGTCTTAGTTTGCATTCTATTACCAAATTTGGAAATTGTATTACCAACTCTATTTCTTCCACTTCCTGCTGGACTTGAACTAGCAACATTTTTACCAAAGTTTTGAATAGTTTTACCTACACCTTCAACAAATTTGTTTCCACCTAAATGACCAGCTGCTGATGAAACAGTACCAGCTCCAATTTTTCCTACTCCTATTGCTCCTACTGCAGCTACTCCACCAGCTGTTTTCATTCCTTGACCAAAATGCATTAAAGACATAATTTGTTCACGACCACTAGCTGCTGAAAAGCTACCACTAATAAATTTATTTATTGTTTGAGAACCAGTTAATAAGAATGATGCACAACCAATATATAAAATTGATTTGATTACCATATCTTTAACAGGAGCACCTTTAAAAAATACTGTTCCTTGTATTGATTTCATAAGTATTGCAGTTAAACCAATTATCAACATTATTACTGCAGCTTGTAAAATTAAAGAAACAAGAGTTTCTATTACAGCTCCTCTTCTTTGCTTATTACCAACACTTGAGGCAAATATAATTGGTGATACTACAAACATAAATAAAAACTCTATTTGTCTTCTTGCGAGCATCATACCACTAAAGAATAATGCATAGAGGAAAAATCCTCCAACTATTATTGCCATAATCCAATTTATAGAATATTTATAATCTTCTTGATCTGGTAATATCCATCTATGATTTGTAGTAAATTTATCATTATACATTTTCTTATTTGTAAAATTATCATTTGCTACTGCCTTAGTGTAATCCTCATTTACAAACTCATCAGATACTTTGTATTGAGGCGTAAATGAAATATATTGAACTAACATATTATCTCCCAATGACATATCGTTAGAAGTAAATGCTGTTGCTGTATATCCACTCATCCTAATTGATAAATTTGCACTTTGAGCAAACATAAAGGTGGACATTAATACCAGTATTCCACATTTAATTATTTCTTTTACTATATCCTGTGCAGAATGTTCATCTTCCGTATCTATTATTTTCTTAACAAAATTCCATACTGCAAACAATCCTAATACCGTTATAGCTATTGCCATAATACCAGTATAAAGTGTTCTAAACATTGATTCATCAGATACAGAATTTACTATATCTAATGCATTTATTTCTTTTAAAATATCAAATAGACTATCTATTAAAGAATAAATAAAATTAACTACTCCCCATCCCAAAGTCCTAAGTAAATCTAGTGCTTTGTTTAACACTTAACTTCACCTCTCTTTAAAATAAATCTATGATTAAGTTTACTAATGATATTGCTAGAATAATTCCAGCTATACCTAACAGTGTTTGAATTATTCTTTGTTTAACTTGCGCTTTTCTATCTACATCAGAAACAGCATACATAATAAATCCAACCACTAATGAAACACCAGCTGCTGCTATACCTATTGATAAAGCCCAGTTAGTTATTGTTTTAATTGCATTCAATACTGAATTAACATCATATCCTCCACCTTCTAGATGAGATATTTTTAAAAATTGAATTGCATTCATTATTTAATCCCTCCATTTATTACTCACATGTTGTGAATAATTCTATAAGTTCTTCATTTGTTAAATTTTTATTTAAAAATATACTGAAACTAACTTGTAATGCTTTTGATATGTTTAAAAGCATATTAAAATTCATCATGCAAACATAACCTTTTTCAATATATTCAATTGTTTCAGGATCAGTATAAGCAAGACGAGCTAACTTCTTTCTGGACATTCCCCAAGCTTTTCTCTCAAACTTAATTCTTTCTCCTGCATCATCTCTGATTAAGTTATAAAATAAATTCATAATAATCCTCCTAATAATTAAAAGAGAGAAAAAGCAAAGAGAGCTCATCTTTGCTTTTACCTACCTTTTTATTTTTTACATATCGATGTCTTTGTCTTCTGTTTTTTCATCTTCTGTATCTTTAGCTTTGCTAGATAAGAAAGTTACCTTTTCAGCTACAACAGACATACGTTTACGAGATTCACCATCGACTTCATAAGTATCAGTTTGTACTCTACCTTTTACACCGATAATGTCTCCTTTCTTACAATACTCTGCAGTATTTGTTGCAATACCTTTCCAAAGAGTACAATCAATAAAATCACAATCGTATTCTCCGTTTTCATTTTTGTAAGATCTTTGAACGGCTAAAGTTATATTTGAAACTTCTTTTCCGTCTTCTAATGTTTTTACCTCAGGATCTTTAACTAGTCTCCCTACTAAAACTGTTTGATTAAGCATATATATAAACAACCCCTTTTCTTATAATTCATAATCATTTTTATTTTTTAAAACATGTTTAAGCAGTATCATCTCTGTCTTTTCTATAGATTTTTCATTAAATCTATTTTTGTACTTTTCTATTTGCTCATCAGTTAAAGATCTGTCTTCACCAATATCAGGATTATCTCCAACAATAAAGAAAGTACCAGCAATCACATCATCGTTACCTATTTCACGATTCCATTCTAATCCAAGGATTTTTCCTTCTTCATTACAAATTAATAAACTATCTTCATCACCATCAACTCGCGTATACTCAATTAAACCGCCTACTAAATTTTGTTTATCTTGTAGTCTGTTAGGAATTACCTTTTCATAAGGAAGCTTATTAGGTTCGACAACCAACACCCTTATATTTCTTTGCAAATAAGCATCACCCCCTTTCATGTCATATAAAAAAGATGTATTACATTTCTACATCTTTTCCTTCATTCTCATAAATCGCATCGAATCGATCATCATCAAAATATCTTTCTACTTGAGGGAAATGTAATATTCCATCTAAGTCACCAGTAAAATATTTTTCATCATAATCATCAGTGTTTTCACCTATTCGTGCATAACAATATGAATATTCACAATCTCTTAAATGATTTAAACCATTCATTATGGTATCCACTTCTTTAAAATCAGAATATTCATACCACTTAATTGCATTCCAACCAAAATACATTTAATCTTCATTCCACATATCAACATCTTTTGAATTTAATAAATTATAATCTCGACTATCTTTAGGTAAATTATCTTTTACATATTTTTCTAATTCTTTATAACCTTTTTTAGAAGTTACTATTCTTACATCAGATCTATATGACATTATCCATCTCTCTATCATCACCTTCATTTAGCCAATCATAATCAAATATTTCATCAGATATATATTTTTCTCTATTTAAACTTCTTCCGTTTGTTCCTATTAAAGAATAATTAATTTTATTTTCTTCATCTTTAAAAATATTTATTTTTCCCAAAATATGAACATATTGTCCTACATTCAAAATAGATTCAAATTCTTTAAATTTATTTTCATAAATTTTTATATCAAAAAAGAGAGCTTCATCTTTTTGCTCTCCGGATTTAGTTTTATATTTATTATTTTGTGCAATAGTAAAATATCTAAATTTATTACCATTACTCATTTCTTTGATTTCATTTACTTTAGCAATATTACCTACTAACGAAAATGAATTAATAATATCTTTGTTCATTCATCCTCCTATAAATAAAATTATTAAATATAAATAAACTGTTATAAATATAAATAAAATTGTTTCTAATAAATAAAATGCATTTATATTCTTTTTATATCTTCTATTTATATATTCTATTAATATATGTTTGCACGTTTGTGATATACGGTCTAGCTCATTTGTGATATACAGTCTAGTATATTTGTCATACACCGTATTGCACATTTGTGATATACCGGTTATTTATAATACTAAACCATTATCATTATCCGATTCTTTTGTATCATTGTTATGATAATCTTCTTCATATTCATATAATAATTCCATATTAACAAATATATATCTACGATCACTATTTGCTTTTGTTGAATCAAAAGTATAGTAAATATATCCACAATCTCTTAATCTAGCTAAAGCATGACTAACACAACTTTCTGATTCATTATTTATTTCTGCTAAATACTTATTACTCGCATAACAGCAATTTCTATCATTATGAGATAAACCGTATATAGTACCAAACAGTGTTTTATCTCCTTTTCTAAGTCTTTGATCTCTAAAGACCATAGCTGGAATATTAACACAGGTTATAGGTTTTCTCATGTTATCCCCTTAATAATTAGTTTTACTATTTAAATATCCAATATATACAACTTGTTTATCTTTCGTATTCTTTTTGCAAGTAATTAATGTAATTGTATCTTTAGATAAATTTCTTCTTATACTTGCTTTACCAGTCTTTTCTATATCATACATATTGTTTAATTTATATTCATATTTAATACCGTTATAGTAAAGATATATACTATCTCCTATATTCATTCTATCTAATTTATTGAAATAAGAAATACTACTACTTCCATTATGAGCTGCTAACATAACGTTCCCTTTTTCTTTATCTGGATAATCTGATTTATCTAACATCATAATGTTTTTAGAAACCGTATTGCTCATATGTCCTATACCGTAAAATCCTTTTTTAAGGCCTATACGTGGTATTTCTAAAACCATAGTATAAATTATTTCTTTTTCTTCTTTTGTTTCTTGTTCTTGCTCTTTAACGGTAATTTCAGGAACATACTCCTCTTCTTTTTCAAAAAATTCTTCAATCTTATTTTCCTCTTTCTGATTCTCTTGTGTTTGAATACCTATATGATAAACAGCAATAAAAGCAAAGATTGAAAAAAGGAAAAGACCTATGATCATACATAAGTCTTTAATTTTTCTTTTTTCCATATATTATTAATCCTAAACCTAGTAAAGAACAAGCTATTGAAATTGGTATAATTGGTAATTCATTTTTATTTGTATTTGGAACATCAACTTCTACAGGAATTGCTTCATCTTTCATTGTTGATTTTACAATTATTCCATCTTCTAATATTTCAAAATACATTTTTTCTTCATTTAATAAATATCCTTCTGGAGCCTCTTTTTCCAAAATATAATATTTACCATATTCTAATTTTTCAATGATTATTTTTCCATTTTCATCTGTTCTTCCAGAGAATACTAATTCATCATTTTCATTGTATATTTCTATTAAAGTATTTGGTAATGGTTCATCAGTTGAAAAATCAACTTTAGTAAATTCTAATGAACCAGTAATTTTTTCGTTTGTCATATTTGCTTTAATAACTTCACCATTATCTTTAATTTCAAAATATACCTTTTCATCACTTAATTTATATCCAGTAGATGCTTCTGTTTCTACTATATAGAATTTTCCAGTAAATAAATCTGTTATTGTTATTTTACCTTCTTCATTTGTTTCACCAGAATAAATTAATTTATCATCTTCTGTATATATTTTAACTTTAGTATTTGGAATTACTTTTCCAGTAGTTAAGTCTGTTTTAGTAAATTCTAAATTACCTTTCTTTAAATAATTATCAATTGTAATATTATACTTAATAGCTTCAGTATATTGATCTTTATACTTTAATTCAAATTCATATTTTTTATTGTCTAAAACATGATTTTCTTCAGTTTCAATTTCTTGTAAATAATATTTACCTAAATATAATTTTGAAATTTTTGCTTTTCCATTTTCATCAGTTGTAACTTCTTTAATTTTAGTTCCAGCTTTATATATAACTTTACCATTTAATGTTATATCCTCTTTAGCATATAATCCTAATTTAACATTTGAAAGATTTATTTTAGAGTATTCATATCCATCATCAGTGAATTTAACTTCTTCACCTTTCTTTTGGATATTAACTTCTCCTTCAACTCTTTTGTTTTCAAATTTAACTTCAAATAATACACCATATTCGCTATCTTCTATAAATTCAGAATTTTCACCAATTGTAAATTCTACTGATTGTTTATTCCATAAGTATCCATCAATTACTTGATCAACTTCTTCTAAATAATAAGTTCCACTATTTAATGGATATGGAGTAATTAATACGCCATTCTTATCTGTTTCAAAAATTTCTAAAGTTTTAGCTTCTGGATAAGTAATTGTTTGTTTTACTGATTTACCAGTAGCTTTATCTATTATTTTAAATTTAATACCAGCTCTTGGAATCACTTCTTTTGTATCAGCATCTATTTTATATACTTTTAATTTAGATGTAATTTCTGCATTTGATAAAACATAATATTTAGTTCCATTCATTTCTGAAACATTTATTTTAAAATCTTTTACTTTAAAAGTATCTTTAGAAGTAGTTAATTGTTTAACAGTATAATTTCCATATACTAAATTAACCAATAACTTACCGTTTTTATCAGTTGTAGCTTTCTTATATAATTCTCCTTTATAATCATAAAAACCAAATTCTACATTTGGCTCTGGAGTCATTATTTTAGATTCATCAGTAGCATATACTTTTGTAATATCAATATCAGTGTTAATAACTTTTTCTCTTACTACTATTTTATTATCAATATTTTCTAGTGAACTTGTGAATCTATATTTTGTATTATCTAATTGATATCCTTTACTTTGAGTTATTTCTTGTAAATAGAATTCTCCAAAGTATGGTAATTGACTAATTTTAGCATAGCCATTTTTGTCTGTAGTTCCCTTTAATAATAATGCATCAGTATTTGCATCATAAACACCATATACAGCACCTTCTAAAGTTGCTTCACCTTGTGGATTTGAATTGTTGTTATCTTTATCATATTTATTAAATTCAATATCTCCACCTTTTGATTTTATATTAACAACAGTTAAAGCAGGATCTACTGCTCCAGATGAAATCATATTTTGTGCTCCACCTGCTGTATAAATTAAATACTCTGTTGAAGTATATAATTTTTTCTTAAAACTTAATTTAATATCACCAATTTGTTTAGGTGTAATTTTTAATGTATTTCCTTCAATTCTTACATCAGCTCCATTACTAGCACTAACTTCAAAATTGTTTAAAACATTATTGTTATCAACAATAGAAATTTCTTCTCCAACTTTGCCAGTAAATGTTTGACCATTAAACGATGGTCTAGTGTAATGTTGTCTTACTAATCTTTCTATTTCATTTCTTTCACTATCAACATTATAAATAGTTCCACTTGCCCATCTTTGAGATGAATAAGTAACTCTTGAAGTTCCTACTGTTTCCCATAACATTGCCTGAGTAGCTGCTCTATATTTTAATGATTGATGTCCTGGATATTCATAACCGTAGTATGCAATTAAAAGCATTCTTTCTTTTTGTTCATTAGTGAATCCACTAATTGAATTAAAATTACCAGTTTGATAAGTTGTACCTTCTGGAACACCAGGTTCAATACAATATGCAACTCTACCATTAAAATCATATAATGTTAGATTCCAACTATGCAAAGTATTATCTAGATTAGTTCTTTGCCAATACCAACCAGAATCTGTCATATTTAAATTAACAGAAGCCGCTTGAACTGTTTGAACTCCAGATGCTATACCAAGTGCAGTTAATCCTAAAGCAAGTAAACTAAACAGTTTATTTTTTAGTTTCATTTTTTTCTTCCTCCCTAGATATATGACTTGATACTCTTAATGAACAATATATAAATAACAACATAAATAAAACAAATAATCCTATAATAATTTTCATAAAAACCTCCATTAAAAAAAGAGTTATTTCTAACCCTTATATTTGTCACAATTTCCAGAATAGCATTTTAAATATAAATATGCTCCTAAAACTGTTCCATTATCATCTTGTACTTCCATACACCAACCACCATAAATATCTTCTGGATCTTTTTCCATAATTCTAAAACTATCAGACTCGCATGTATTCAAATTTGAATATTCAATCTTACCATGATGAAAAGAATAATAATATGAACTTGGACTTGGAACACCAATATACTTTTTAGGTTCTTGTTTAGGTTCCTCCTTAGGTTCTTCTTTTATTATTTCTTTCTTTTCTTCTTTTAGAACATTATTAGAACTTGATGTTGGATCAGATTTTATTGTAGTTGATTGGATATTATCTTTCTTGACTTCGGTTTTTATTTCTTCCTTTTTAGATTCTGTTTTATTATTAGAAATAATTTGTTTAGATTCTTCTTTTTTATCTTCTTTTACTTCATCTACTTTACTGTCTGTTTCTTTTTTTATAGAATCTTCACTTTCTGAATCATCAACAATTTCTTCTTTATCATTAACTTTACTCTCAATCTGATCAACATTATAAGATTTTTCTTCATTATGTTTGTTAGTATTTATTATATAAACAATAAAAGTACCTATTACTAAAATTATAGTAATTAATAATATTAAAAATTTCTTTTTCATAGCTAATCACCTCTTATTAGAACTAATGTAGCACAAAAGTTTCTATTGTCAAAATCATCAACTATTTATTTTACAATCATAAAACCACCTCCTTTAATACAATATAAAAAGACCATTTCTGGTCTTATTATTTCAATACATCTATATTAAAGTACATGGCAACTTTTAAAATCGCACTTTTCTTATATCTTTTTAAAGCGCTTCTATCACTATAATGTAATTTTTCACATATATCGGCATCTGTTTCATAATTTAAATATCCATTAAAGAATACATATTCTTCCAAAGTAAATCTTTGAAATACTTCTGTAAGTTTTGTATAAAACTCAGAAGCTTCAAAATCAACTTTTCTAATAGCTTTATTTCCAACTGGATCACTATTTCTAAAATTGTTCTTATCAAAAACAATATTACCTTTATTATCTTGTCCAGGTGGAAGAACTCCAGCAGCTATATATAAGTATTCTTCATACGCATCTCTAACTACTGAATCAACATTCTTTTTAGATGCCTCGTAATTTCTTTTTTCAACTAACCCCTTACCCAATACATTATTCTTTAGCAACTCCTCTTGTTTAACCATGATACTCATAAACTATACCCTCCAACGAAAAAGAGAGCAACCGATAGCGATTGACTCTCTCAACTCTTATTAGATCCAGCTTCCTTAGGGGCAAAAGATGGTAAAGTAACAACAGTATTTACTGTCGAGTTAGTATTATAAGATTTGAACTCACTATTCCAACTCATTAACATCAGCTCCTAATTTTGCGGATATTATTCACAAATATTGACTTATATTATATTCTTATAAATAAAAAAATCAATATAAAAATCGAAATAATCATCATTTCTTTGACTTTTATCTCGATTTTACTATATTTTATCATTTCTGCAGTATTATACAAGGTTCACTTTTGAGTAATAGCATGTGTACTAAAATGGGTACATAAATGAGTACTACTGAATTAAAAAAGATAGATAATTACTTGTTATCTATCATTTCTACTAATGAATCAAATTCTTTGTTTTCGATATAATTTGATAATTTTTCAAAATATTCAATTGAACTTTTTTCATCATCAAATACTTTAGTTCCTACATTTGAAATAATCTTGTCTTTTGTTTTACCAGCAAACATATATACTTCATATTTATTTAAATCTAATACATAATTAACAATACATCCTATATCATATTCATTAATAGGATTATATACTCTAATTACTTTTTTCTCTAATGTAGAATCTGTTAGTTCTCGTGAAGCGGATTCTATGATGTTAATAAATTCATATATATTCATAGTAGCTGTTCACCTCTGTTATATATATTATACATTGCATGTGCTATTTAATATACATTTATTTTATTTTTTTATCAATATATAAAAGAAAAAAGTAGAAAATATCTACTTTCTAATTTCTAAATGACCTTCTATAAAGGCATTAGGGTAAAGAAATTGCTTTTCGCCAGATTTAAAATTAACTTTAATATGAGTTCTTTTCAAATCTATCCATGAAACACTACCAATACCAAATGATTTATGTTCTACAAAAGATCCAATATCCAATTCATCTAAATCAGCTAATATTTGATTTTTTTCTTCTTCAGATATTTTAGGAATTTCTTTCTTCGGTTCTTTACGCACATCAAATATCATATTTGTAACCTTTTCATGTTCTTCTTGTAATTCTTCAATTTCTTGATCAGGTTCTATTTCATAATTCATAGAACTTTGTTGATTTACAAATAAACGTTCAAATTCTTCTTTTTTAATAATAGTATCCCATCCACCAATTTCATCATCAGATGAATGTTTATTAATACCAGAATAAGATAAACTTGAATCTTCATATCTTTTAAATTTAAAGATAGCTTCATTCATTAAGCTTGAATTAAATACTCCAATACTACAAAGTATTTCAAAATCCTTTGTTGTTAAACCAGTAACTTTCTTAAATAATTCTGGTTCTAATTGTGTAATTACATCTTGAAGAGATCTTTCACGATAGTCTGTTAAGTACATAAATACAGGAATTCTCGTTGCAAATTTAATTAATTTTTCTTGTATTTGTTTTCTCAATGATTTATTTTTCTTTTCTTCTTCATCAATCTCTTTCTTCTCTTTTTCTGTCAATTTTTCAACTTCAGCTTTGGCTTTCTTTATTTTTTCAGATTTATTAATAATCGTTTCAACTACGTTATTTCCTAAAGATCTAAAACCTTCAATATGCATTATTGCATCTAAAGCTTCTTTATTATCTATTAATCTTCTTAAAGTATCATTATCTACATTAACTAATAAAGCAGACTCCCATCTTCTAGCTAAAAGAGTTGCAGAAGTTCCAGACATAGCAATATCCAAAACATCTTGAGCACTAATTTGTCTCATTGAAGAACCATCGTAAGCTAATACCGGTAAGAAATTAATAAAGTTAGCTACACTTTTTTCAGGATTTGATTCATGTATATCTAATTGACAACTATAATCAGCTATTTCTTTTAATGCACGATCTAACGAAAAATCAAATACATAACATTCTTGTTTCATTATTTCTTTTTCATTCTTATCATTTGTAATTTCCCATGGTGATTGACATCTAAATGCTGTTTGAAAATATGTTTCTGGGCTTTTTAAATTTCTTAGCATAAATACAGCAGACCAAGGTCTAACAGTTACTCCAGTAGTTAATTTTCCACATGATAAAGTTATTGTTTTTGTCTTTAATGGATCATCCATTGCAGATTGAACTGGGTTCAACGCATCTAGACCAATTCCAGCTTTTGTTCCAGAACAATTTATTATTTTATAATCATGGTAGAATGTATTTTGCTTTTGTTTTAACAATTCTTCCATTGCATCACATGAAGCAACATTTGGCATAAACCATAATGTATGTTGCAAAGCAGCCAATAATCTTGCATCAGAAAATGGCATTGGAGGTCTCTTATCTTGTCCTAATTTCAAATCATCTATACTTGATGGCAAATATGAACCTCTTATTAAATCCAACCATTTTTGAACTTCATTTTCATATTTAAATTTTGCAACACCATCAACTTTTTCAGCAGAAAAGAAAACGTTCAAGTCAAACTCATTAAATTCTCCTTGCATCGCAATTTGTCTTATGCTATCAGGAATTTTATACGTTAACATAACCATTCTAGGCAATGATAAATATGGATTATTTGAACCAATCCATTCTTGCTTAGCTGTTTGTTCATCAGAATAAGTCCAACTAAATATTTGCTCCTCAATAAACTCACCAGAGTTTATAGCTCTAAAAGGAGTACCAGATAAAAATAAATAATACTTCGTTGTTATTGGTAAAAAACTTTCATTAAATGCATTATCTGCCTCTTCTTTTTTATACTTTTCAACATCAAATTCTAATTCTGATTCTTCATTTGTTACCTCAAATAATTTAGAAGCTTTTTCTCTCCAAGCACCATAATGATATTCATCAAAAATTACTAAATCCCAATTTTCGTTATGAATAAATTCATTTTTTGCTTTAATTCCTCCATTATCATTAGTACCTAATAAATCTTGAAATGAACCGAATACAACAATAGGATTTGATTTATCAGCATTTTCATACATCTTATCTATACTTATTTGATTAAATTGTGCGTCTTTGTTGGAAATAAATTGCCAATTATCAAAATCTATATGAGTTAATAAATCTTCGGCCCACGCAGATTCAACAGCTGGTTTAAATGTTAAAATTAATATTCTTTTCAAATCCATTTTTTTAGCTAATTGATATGATGCAAAAGTCTTTCCAAATCTCATTTTTGCGTTCCATAAAAATTTTGGAGCAGAAACTGGATCATCAATTAAAGCTTCATTATAATACTCAATAGTTCTATTAACAGCTCTTACTTGCTCTGGTCTCATTTTAAAAGTATTAACTCTATCTTTTGAATATTTGACACCTGTTTTTAATTCTAAAATAGCATTTTTTACTTCATTTAAATCACACTTAAACCATTCATTTTTATCTATGTCAGAATTTAATTGTAATATTCCATTTCTTTTTAAAATCTTATGAACATCTTTATCAGTAAATACTGTTCCGTCACATCTTATTGATGATTCTGAATATATAATTTTGTATGGTACAGCGCTAGTATGAAGTTGTTCTTGAATTCTCTCTTCAACAGCTCTTTCGGTATATCCTACTTTTATATAACCTTTATGTGATTCAACACCAATCAATTCATAAACATATATAGTAGGATTAACATTTGGTCTGGAAGGAAAAAAATCAATTTGTTCCATTATTCTTCCCCTCCATCCCATGGTTTAATCATCGATTCAATAAAAGTAATTTCCTCATCATTTAAAGAAAATTTTTCATATAACTTTTTATCATTCCATTCTTCTTTAAAGTCCAATAATGGAACAAAGCAAAATTTATCTCTTGTAATATTCATTGATGTTAAAGCTTGCAATAATAAGAATCTAGCAAATTTTGTATGAAGATAATTCTCCAAATTTTGTGCTTCAATAATATTGTCATATTCTCCAACACATAAGTAAGATTCTGTACAAACATATTTAGGTTCTAAAAGAGCTACTTTAGCCAAAACCTTTACTTGACCGTTTTCATCTGTTTCTCCAATATGTCCAGATAAAGCTTTACCTATAATAACCTTATATTTGTCTATTAAATTTTTTCCAGTAGTAACTTTTTCTTCTTCAATATATGAATTACCTTTACTAGATACTAAGAATAAATCATTATCTTGAAATTCTTCATGACCTCTTTCAAAAGAATCTAATCCAAATGGCTTTCTTGATGTAATTATTTCAGATAACATCTTATATCCACTATCATTGATTTTATGAATAATCGATAAAGCATCATTATATCGTATAAATAATTCAAATTCATTTAATTTACGATTTTGAACTATTCTATCTTTTCCTATAACATTAGTAAATTCACAATCACCATTATATTGTTTATCCCATAAGAAATACATTACACCACCACTTATATTATTAGATGGGAAGCAATCTTTAGCATTAGGATAATCAACTATTTTAGAAAATCTTCTGTCATTTAAAGTTTCTTCTCTAAAAGCATCTAAACCTTTTCCTCCGGCAAACCATCGTGAAGGAATAATCATCGATAAGTATCGAGGTTGTAATTTAATAGCTTGGCTTATAAATAATTGATATATAGGTTTTGCACTAGATCCATTTCCACCATCTGATAATTGATATGGTGGATTTCCAATAATAACGTCAAATTTCATATTAAATATCTCCTCAACTTTCTTAGTGTGTATAAATTCATATGCGTGAGTTTCTAAATCTTCTGTTCTATTATATTGAAGTTTAGATGCACCGCAATAATAACATTTGTCACCAACCCATGAGTGATTAACTTTTTTAAATCTAATATTTCCCTCAGAATTGTCGAATTTTGCAATTGAATATTCGCCATTTGGCCATTTAGAACAATAAACACTTCTTCTAGATACCAAACTTGTTAATTCAGTTATTGATATTCCATATAATTGTTTTTTAAAGATATGTTCAATTCTTTCATCTAAATCAGGAATTTGATTTTCAAGACCAACAATTAATCTTTTAGCAATTTCTCTTAGGAAAACGCCGGTTTTACATGCAGGATCTAAAAAAGTAGTATCTGGATTTTTAAATAATTCTTGAGGTAACAAATCTAACATAGCATTTACCACATCAGGTGTAGTAAAAACCTCATCATTCGATAAATTTGCTAAACAAGATAACACATCTGGATTATATAAATTTTCTAATAAACCATTATTCATATTAATTAATTCCTCCTAAATTTCTATAATGAGCTATATATTGCTTTAAAAATTTTCCGTTTTTTTCATTATCGGAAAGTAAAGATAATTGTGATTCATCCTTGTTTACTAGTTCATCAAAAGTATAATCTTTTCTTTGCATTCTTGCATCATTAAATGGGAAAGTCCACTCCGAAAAAACTATAGGATCACTTATATCATTTCCATTCTCGTCAACTTTTAACAATGTTAGTGCATTTCCACAAACTATATTTTTACTTAATATATATTTTGCTGAATTAACTGTTTGTTCATTATAATCTTTTTTACAATTTTTTTTATATGTCCTATCCCACAAATCGAAAAGTCTATCTCTACATGTTATTACATTATCATTCAAAAGTTCTACACCATATAAACTCCCAATAGCTAACAATGAAAATCTTTCAAAATCATAACTACTTTTTTTATACTTTTTCTCAACAATAGTCAATTTTCGTTTTAATATTTCAATTAAAAAATTTCCATCACCACATGCAGGCTCCAAAAACCTAGAATCAATTCTTTCAGTTTCTTGCAATACAAGATCACACATAGCATTTACTTCTCTTTCATTTGTAAATACTTCTCCGTGGTCTGCTACTCTTTCTTTAGACTTAACTTGTTTTCCCATAAACTCACCCCAATTCAAGTTTTATATCACGTGTTTATTATAACACATAAATACAATTTTCCCTATAACTTTAAGGAAATTACACAATTATAATCCCACATTTGTACCCCTTTTAGTACCCATAAATGAACCTTGCATAAAACTACTAAAATGATACAATATTATAAACTAGAGAAAATTGTATATAAGAAAGGAATTACTCCTTTCTTTTTTTGTTGGGAGGAATGAATATGTCTATTGAGGAAACAATTAATCTATTAAAAAAACAATGGTGTTCTATCGAAGATCTAATGAAATTAGCACAAGTTAGTAGAACTAAGGCTTATAACATTAAAAATGATATTAGTGAAAATTTAGAAGAACAAGGATTTAAATTACCATTAGGTTTATTACCTATGATAGAAGTCGTTAAATATCTAAGAATTGATTTAGATTACTTGGAAAGAATGTCAAAACTATAATTTGCCTATTGCATGAGATGAGAGGCAAAATGATTTTGAAATTTTAATATTTTGTGCTATGGTGGAGTTGTCAAAAGATTGGCTAACAAAACTTTAAGCAGAAAATCAAGGAGGATGAAATATGTCTGTTAAACAAGTAAAAAAAGAGTTAG
>JAEDNL010000054.1 GCA_016302505.1 Bacilli bacterium | reverse complement strand
TAGTTAGGAAATTTTCGCTTGATAATAATTGGGAAATTTTTGCTTGATAATCACATATAATAACAATACTTCTTGAAATTAAAATAATTATATAATATAATAATATAAGAGAATAGAGAGGTATATATGAAAGAATTTGATTTTGAGAAAGTACCAATTGTCGAAATAGCAAATGAAATACTTTTAGATGCCGTTAAAAAGAATGTAAGTGATATTCACTTTGATCCTACTAAAGATGCGTTAAAAATAAGAATTCGTATTGATGGTATCATGTCAGATTATTCATTAATTCCTGGAAAATATAAAAGAAACTTAATATCAAGAATTAAAATGATAGCAGGTATGAATATTATGGAAACTAGGCTTCCACAAGATGGTGCTATCAAAACTAAAATTGGTGATAAAGTATTAGATGTTCGTGTATCTAGTTTACCTACTAACTGTGGAGAAAAAGTTGTTCTTCGTATTTTAGACTATGCTAAAAGTTTTAAAGGTCTTGATAATTTAGGATTTAGTCCTGATAGTTTAGAAAAAATAAAAAAAATGATTAGTGTTCCAAATGGAATTATACTTGTAACTGGTGCTACTGGTTCAGGTAAATCTACTACAGTATACTCTATTTTGCAACAATTAAATACGGAAGAAGTTAATATTATTACAGTTGAAGATCCAGTAGAAATGGATATTCCTGGTATAAATCAAGTACAAGCTAATTCAGAAATAGGATTAACTTTTGCAAGTGTTTTAAGAAGTATTTTAAGACAAGACCCTGATATAATTATGATTGGTGAGATTAGAGATGATGAAACAGCAAGAATTGCCGTAAGAGCATCTATCACAGGACATAAAGTATTATCAACAATTCATACAAATAACTCACTTAACACTATTGAAAGACTTACTGATATGGATGTAGAGAGATACTTACTCGGTTCTGCACTTACTGGTATTATTTCTCAAAAACTTGCAAGAAAGATATGCCCTAACTGTAGAGTATTAAGAGAAACTAACGAATATGAAAAAATGGTATTTAAAAAAGTTTTGGGAAAAGATATTCCACAAATGTGGGATGCTAATTCTAATGGATGTGAGCATTGCTTTAAAGGTTATACAAGTAGAATTGCCCTACATGAAATATTAGTTATGGATGATGAAATAAGAGATGCTATTACCAATGCTATGTCAAAAGATCATTTAAGAAAATTAGTTTATGGTGGTAATGTTGTTACTCTACTTCAAGATGGACTTTGTAAAGTTATCGAAGGAGAGACATCATTCTCTGAAATATTAAAAGCAGTTGATTTAGATAATGATTTAGGTAACTATGAAGAAGATAATTTAAAAAATAGTTTAAATGATATTGAAGTAAATAAGGCCGCTCATGAATTACAAACAATGAAACCTACTGTTGAAAAAGAAACCGTTAATTATTCAGCAAATATACCAAAGAACCTTGATAATAAAACAGTTGTTCCTACATTAAATCAGCAAATCAAAACTACTCAGCCAACAACTAATCTACAAAATATAGAAACCCTTACACAAACAGTACAACCTACTCAAGTTACAAATTCTCAAATACAGCAACAAAGCACTGTTAAACCTGTAGTTCAATCAGTTCAACCAAAAACAGATATTGAATTCTTTAATGAATAAGAAACTCGCAAGAGTTCTTTTTTTTTGAATATAATTTATTGGTGATATAATGTTTCAAAGTAAACAAAATTATAGAATTAAAATAGTGTTTTTAATATCATTACTTATATTCTTCTTTGTAATAGTAAAAGTATTTTATATACAAGTAATTGAATATAAGAAATTAAATACTCTTGCTAATGACTTATGGAGTAGAAATCTTACTGTTCAAGCAGATAGAGGTAAAATATTAGATAGAAATGGTAAAGTTATAGTAGATAATGTAACTAGTGTAGGACTTTATCTAGTACCAAATCAAATAATAAATAAAAAATTAGTTGCAGAAGTTTTATCAAAAATATTAAATGTTTCATATGATGAAATGTATAAACATGTTACAAAAAAATCATCTGTTGAAAGAGTTCACCCTGAAGGTAGAAATCTTAGTTTTGAAGTTTCTGAAAGAATAAATAGTTATAATTTTGATGGGGTTTACCTTTTAAAAGAAAGTAAAAGAAATTATTTATATGATAATACCCTATCACATGTAATAGGATTCACTGGTATTGATAATCAAGGACTTAGTGGTCTTGAACTTAAATACGATAAAATATTAACTGGTAAAAATGGTAGTATTAAATATTATTCAGATGGTAAAGGTAAAAGACTTTCTATGCCAGAAATATATAAATCTCCTACTAATGGTAAAGACATTAAACTAACTGTTGATTTAGATGTACAATTATCACTTGAAAACGAACTTAATAATGCATATAAAAAATATAATGCAGAACAAGCAATTGGAATAGTTATGAAAGCCAAAACAGGAGAAATATTAGCAATGAGTAGTATTCCATCATTTGACCCAGAACATTATCAAAAATATAGTAATGAAACTATTAATAGAAATCTTGCTATATGGTCAAACTTTGAACCTGGTTCAACTTTTAAAATAGTCACTCTTGCAGCAGCTATTAATGAAAAGAAAGTTAATATATTTGAAGATACATATAATGATACTGGTAGTATAAAAGTAGCTAATTCTACCCTTCACTGTTGGAAAAGAAAAGGACATGGTCATGAAACATTTGTACAAGTAGTTGAAAATTCATGCAACCCAGGATTCGTTGTATTAGGTCAAAAATTGGGTAAAGAAAAATTATTTGAATATATTACAAAATTAGGATTTGGTAAAAAAACAGGTATAGATTTAAACGGAGAAGCAACTGGAATACTCTTTAATTTAGATAATGTTGGTCCAGTAGAACTTGCTACAACAGCATTTGGTCAAGGAATTAGTGTAACTGCTATACAACAAGTTAATGCAGTAAGTGCTATTGTTAATGGAGGTACTTTATATACTCCTTATATCGTATCATCAATTGGAAACAAGAGTAATAATCCTAAAATTAAGAGTAAAAACATTATAACTAAAGAAACAAGTAATTTAGTAAAATATGCTCTTGAAAGTGTAGTTGCTAATGGTAGTGGTAGAAACGCATATATCGAAAGTTATAGAATTGGTGGTAAAACAGGTACTGCTCAAAAAGTTGGAAATGATGGAAGATATATGTATGGTAACTATGTTCTTTCGTTTATAGGTTTTATGCCTTCTAATGATCCTGAATATGTAATATATATAGCACTTGATCATCCCACTGGTGTTACTCAATATGGTGGTGTTGTTAGTGCTCCTATTGCTAGAAATGTACTAAAAGATATTATTTCTATTTATAATATCAAAGAGGATATAAATGGAATACCTAAATCATATAGATGGGATGACATAATATATGTTACCGTGCCCGATATTATTGGCAAAACTAAGAAAGAAGCATCACAGTTTCTAAAAGACTTTAGTATTGAATTTGTTGGAAATGGAGATAAAGTATTTACATCATCCCCTAAACCTGGAATGAGAGTAAAACAAGGTTCAACCATAAAATTACTTCTAAATTAAAAGGATTAGTCTCTTCCTAATCCTATTTTATGTTTCATATCTTCAAATTTAGATGCAGCTATTTTTCTAGTATAATCTCTTCCCTCATCCAATATTTTTTCAATCTCATCACTATTTATAAATGCTTTATATTTTTCTTGAATCTCAAGAATTTTAGAAACAACAGTGTCAGCTACACATCGTTTAAATTCGCCGTAGTTTGCACCTTCAAATTCTTTTTCAACTTCACTAATAGTCTTACCATTTAAACTAGTATATATGTTAATTAAATTAGAAATACCAGGTTTATTTTCCATATCATATTTTATAACCATTTCACTATCAGTAGTAGCACTCATAATTTTTTTTCTAGTTAATTCAACATCATCAAGTAAGAATATTGAACCTTTTTTATTTTCTGATGATTTACTCATTTTCTTAGTTGGATCAACAAGATCCATTATTAATTTAACATTTTTCGAAATCATTGCATTTGGTATATTAAATGTTTGTCCATATTTTTTATTAAATCTCTCTGCAATATCTCTAGCAAGCTCAACATGTTGTTTTTGGTCCTTACCAACAGGTACATAGTCTATATCATATATTAATATATCCGCAGCCATAAGAACTGGATAAGTAAGTAAACCACTTGTAAAGTTTACATTTTTAAGACTTTTATCTTTAAATTGAGTCATACGAGATAACTCACCATAATATGTATTACATTCAAGGAGCCATGAAACATTCGCATGATATTCATTTTCAGATTGAATAAATATTTTATTCTTTTTAGGATCTATCCCACATGCTAAATATAAAGCAAGTAAACTTCTAATTCTACTGTGAAGTTCTTTACTATCTTGTGGAACAGTTATAGCATGCATATCAGCTACAAATAGATATGAATCATATTTATCTTGGTTTTCCACCATTTGTCTTATAGAACCAATATAATTTCCAAGAGTGATTACTCCAGTTGGTTGAAGACCTGTTAACATCTTTTTCATTATTTCATCTCCTTAACAATAATTATACAACAAAAATAATAAAAAATCATCAAAAATATTTACAACCATATGTTTGTATGATATTATTTAATCAAGGAAGTGATTAATATGGAAAAACTTACTAATAAACAAGAACAAATATTAACTACTATTAAAAAATTTATTGCTAAAAATGGTTACTCTCCTAGTATTAGAGAATTGTGTTCTCTTTGTAATCTTAGTAGTACCGCTACTATGTTCGTTCATTTGAAAAATTTAACTACAAAAGGATATATTAATCAAGCTAGTAGTAAGTCTAGAACTATTGAGTTAAATGTTCCTAATGAATATGATAAAAAGAATGACAATATTATGAGTGTACCATTACTTGGTAAAGTAGCTGCTGGTAACCCTATTGAAGCAATAGAAAGACCAAATGAATTTTTCTCTCTACCTAAAGAACTAGTACCACTTAATAATGAAGTGTTTACTCTTGAAGTAAATGGAGATAGTATGATTAATATTGGTATATTTGATAATGATATTGTTATAGTTAAAAAATGTAATACTGCTAATAATGGTGATATAGTAGTAGCAATGACTGATGAAAATGAAGTAACATTAAAAAGATTCTTTAAAGAAAATAATCACATAAGACTACAACCAGAAAATGATTATTTAGAACCAATAATATTAAATAATGTAACTATATTAGGAAAAGCAATTGGCCTTTATAGAAAAATATAATATTTAAAAAATGGATTAACTCATAATCCATTTTTATTTAGTAGTAAATCTTAATGTACTAGAAATTCCTTCAACACTACTATCATTAAACATACTTTTCTTTTGATTTCTTAACTGTATCATGTTTGATATATGATTTTAGTATCTCCTACTTTATACTTACTAGTGTTGTTGCTTTTAACAGCATATGATATTGTATTCAAAGAATCTTTTACAAAAAATTTAGGTGCTTTATGACAAGTATTATCATTATCTAAATTACCTTCAGTTAAATCTTTACTTGTTAAGTTAGCTATCTTTTTACCTTTATCTAATATTACTATCCAAGTACCATTAGACACTTTTATTTAACTAACTGATTCATCATCATTTAGAAGGATACAGAATTGAAGAACTTTGCTTGTCATATTAAGTTTAGTATTATCTTCTGAACTTATTTATGCTAGTTTATTTCCTTTCATAGATTCATTAAACATCTTGAGTACATTAGGTAGTGCTATTATTGAACGTACCTACCATTTGGTAATTATCAAATAAAAAAGGAATATATTAATTATATTCCATAATTGTATTCCATTCTATTTCTTTGAATCCTATTAAAACTATATCATCTAATTCTAATAAAGGTCTTTTTACAAGCATACCATCTGTACTTAAAATTTGTAATTTTTCTTCATATG
>JAEDNL010000012.1 GCA_016302505.1 Bacilli bacterium | reverse complement strand
ACAAATAATGAAATATTATTGACAATTAATATCAATTATTATATAATCTAACTCAGTTGAAACGGAAACGGAGGTATTAAAATGAAAAGAACATTCCAACCTAATAATAGAAAAAAAAGTAAAACTTCTGGTTTTTTAAATAGAAGTACTAAAATATTAAAAGCAAGAAGATCTAAAGGTAGAAAAGAACTATCAAAATAAAAATAATTACTTTTTAATGAGTAATTTTTTTTGTATAATAATATTAAAGTGAGTGATTAGATGAATAAAAAATATATCATAAGAAAAAATGAAGAAATTCAAAAAATTATAAAAAAATCAAAAAAAATTATTAACAAATATTTCATAATTTATTATTCTTCAAATTCTTATAATTATAATAGATATTGCATAAGTGTTAGTAAAAAAATTGGAAAAGCACATGTTAGAAATCTATATAAAAGAAGAATAAAAGATATTTTAATTAAAAATAGTATTAATTTTTCTAAAGATTATG
The DNA here is from genome assembly GCA_016302505.1 of Bacilli bacterium. Lineage (GTDB taxonomy): Bacteria > Bacillota_I > Bacilli_A > RF39 > UBA660 > CAG-1000. Next base: position 27,821 of record JAEDNL010000012.1, on the reverse strand, counting down.
TTATAATATTAAGAGTTAATATTTTAACATTGACTTATGCTCAAATTAGAGATAATTTAATGAAAATCTTGAAAGGAGAAAATAGATGAGAAAAAAAATTATTATTATACTTTTGATATTATTATCATTAAGTGGTTGTACAAAAAGATTTAATGTGGTTATAGATAAAGAAAAAAATGAACAAAAATCATATGTTTCTAATATAATATGTAAACCAGAAACAAAAGAGTTAGTTAAAATATATAAAGACAATAATAAAAAATTATCAATAAAATATGAAGATTTACCAAAATGCAGTGATTTAAAAATTAATTCAGGTGGCTATGAAGGTTTATGGACATCATTATTTGTTAAACCTTTGGCATGGATTATTGTTAAAATTGGATTGATAGTTAAAAATTATGGACTTGCAATAATGATTGTTGGACTAATATTGAGACTTTTAATGTTCCCAATTTCTAAAAAATCAACAAACATGAATATAAATATGCAAAAAGCTCAAAAGGATTTAAGTAAATTGGAAAAGAAATATAAAGGTAAAGATGACAGAGATTCTATGATGGCAAAAAGTCAAGAAATGATGCTTATATATAAAAAATATGATATAAATCCATTTTCAAGTTGTTTATTTGCATTTTTACAATTACCTATATTTTTTGCATTTTTAGAAGCAGTCTATAGAGTACCAGCATTTTTTGAAAAAAACTTTTTAGTATTTAATTTAGGAACAACACCATTAGAAGGAATTAAATCAGGTAATTATTGGTATATAATATTAGTAGCATTAATTATTTTAGCAACAGTTTTTTCATTTAAAAATATGAATACAGCATCAAATGAAGAACAAGCAAAACAAATGAAAATGATGAGTACTTTTATGATTGTATTTATATCATTTGTATCATTTGGATTACCAACGTCAATAGCATTATACTGGATAGTTTCAAATGGATTTACAGTAATACAAAATTTAGTATTAAAGAAAGGAAAGTTATAATAATATGGAAAAATATAAATTTCAAGCAAAAATTAAAGATGGTCTCTTAGATAAAGCATTACAAGAATTAAATGTTAAAGAAGATGAAGTTTTTACAAAATTTTATGAAGAAAAAGGTGGGTTATTTAGTGGCAAAAAATATACTATTGAGGTTGTAAAACTAACTGATATAGCAGAAACAGGAAGAAATATAATATTAGAATTATTAAATGCTTTAAATATTCAATCAAATGTTGAAACTAAAATAAGAGATAAAAAAATTAAATATGAAATATTTTCAAAAAATAATTCATTATTAATAGGAAAAAGAGGTCATATATTAAATTCAATTCAAATATATGTAAAACAATCACTTTATACTATGCTGGATATTTATATTGATTTATCTATTGATGTCGAAAATTATAGACAAAAACAAGATTATTTTTTAGAAAAGAATGCAAAAAAAATAGGTAGAGAAGTAACATTATCTAAAATAAATATTAAATTAGACCCAATGAATTCTTATGAAAGAAAAATAGTTCATTCAGCTTTACAAAATTTTAAATATATTAAAACTGAAAGTGAGGGTAAAGAGCCAAATAGATGTGTAGTAGTAAAATATATTGAAAATAAAGAGTAATTATTACTCTTTTATTTTACAATTAATTACTATTATGGTATAATCTTGTGGAAGAAAGGAACTATTATGGAAGATACAATATGTGCAGTAGCAACTTTAGTGGGAGAAAGTTCTATTAATGTTATAAGAGTTAGTGGAAATAATTCTATTAAAATTGTTAATAAAATATTTGATAAAGATTTAAGTAAAAAGAATACTCATACTATTACATATGGATTTATAATAGAAAATGATGAAAAGATAGATGAAGTTTTAGTGAGTGTTTTTAAATCTCCAAAAAGTTTTACAACAGAAGATATAGTTGAAATTAATGTTCATGGAGGAAATATAACAGTTAACAAAGTTATGGAATTATTAATTTCTAATGGTGCTAGGCTTGCAGAACCAGGAGAATTTTTAAAAAGAGCATTTTTAAATGGAAGAATAGATTTAACACAAGCAGAAGCAGTTGGTGATTTAATAAATGCACAAACTGAAGGATCAAGAAAAATGGCTTTAAAAGGAATAGATAAAACAATATTTAATGAAATTTCAGTTTTAAAGCAAAAAATTTTATCTTTAATCGCAAACATAGAAGTAAATATTGATTATCCAGAATATGAAGATGCTGTAATCGTAACAAAAAAAATAATAAAAGAAAATTTAAGTGAAGTAAAAGCAACTATAAATGCTTTATTAAAAAATAGTAAAAAAGGTTTGTTAATAAAAAATGGTCTAAAAATATCAATTGTTGGAAAACCTAATGTAGGTAAAAGTAGTTTGTTAAATTTACTATTAAATGAAAATAAAGCTATTGTAACAAATATTAAAGGAACAACTAGAGATATAGTAGAAGGTAATTTAATAATTGATGGTGTTAAAGTTGATATTTTAGATACAGCTGGAATACATCAAACAGATGATGTTGTAGAATCAATAGGAGTTAAAAAAAGTTTACAAGCGATAAATGATTCTGATTTAATATTATTTGTAATAGACAGTGAATTTGGTTTTGATTTAGAAGATGAATTAATATTAAATAAAGTTAAGGAAAAAAATGTATTAGTAATATATAATAAAAGTGATAAAAATAATAATTATAAATGCGATAAATTAGCTAAATTTAATAATATTAATATTTCAACATTTGATAAAAAATGTTTAGATACTATTAATAATAAAATATCTGAAATATTTGATTTAAAATATATAGGAGAGTCAAATTATACTTATATCTCAAATGCAAGGCAAATAGGATTACTTAATAATTCAATTAAAATAATTAGTGAAATTGAGACCGCATTAAAAAAAGATTATGAAGTAGACATGATAGAAATAGACTTAAGAAGATTATGGAATACATTATCAAGTATAACAGGCGAAGTAAATGATAATGATTTATTAAATGAAATATTTAGTAAATTTTGTTTAGGAAAGTAGATGATATAAATGGAGTATGATGTAATTGTAGTAGGTGGTGGCCATGCTGGATGTGAGGCAGCATCTGCAAGTGCAAAAATGGGAAAGAAAACATTAATGATTACAATTAATATTAATAATATTGCTGATATGCCATGTAATCCGTCTATAGGTGGTTCTGCAAAAGGAATAGTTGTAAGAGAAATAGATGCTTTAGGTGGTCAAATGGGATATTGTATTGATAGGACACACTTGCAAATTAAAATGCTAAATGTAAAAAAAGGCCCTGGTGTAAGATCATTAAGAGCACAAGGATGCAAAATTAATTATCCTAAAGAAATGTTAAGTAGATTAAAAAAATTAAAGAATTTAACAATAAAAGAAGATACAGTTAAAGAATTAATAGTTAATGATAAAAAAGTACACGGTGTATTAACTGAACATGGAGAAAAAATATATAGTAAAGTAGTTATTTTAACAACAGGTACTTATTTAAATTCAGATATAATGTGTGGTCATGAAAAACATAAAGGTGGTCCACATGGAGAAAAAAACTCTAAGTATTTAAGCAATTTTTTGAAAGAAAATGGAATTAATATTATTAGACTAAAAACTGGTACACCACCACGTATCTTAAAAAGCAGTATAAATTTTGATGAAATAAAAGTAGAAAATGGTGATAATAAAATATTAACATTTAGCAACTTTTATAAAGCTACATATGATATAGATAAACAAATTCCATGTTATTTAACTTATACTAATAAAAATACACATAAAATTATAAACGATAATTTAGATAAGTGTGCTTTATATAGTGGTATGATTAAAGGAATAGGACCAAGATATTGTCCTTCCATTGAAGATAAGGTTGTTAAATTTAATGATAAGGATAGACATCAAATTTTTTTAGAACCTGAAAGAAGTGATGATATTGAATATTATGTAGGAGGTTTTTCTACAACAATGCCACATTCAATACAAGAAAAATTATTAAAAACTATGGATGGCCTTCATGATGTTATAATAACAAAATATGGTTATGCTATAGAATATGATGCAATTGATCCTTTACAATTAAAAATGAACTTAGAAAATAAAGTTTTAGAAAATTTATTTACAGCAGGACAAATTAATGGTACAAGTGGATATGAAGAAGCAGCTGCCCAAGGATTAATGGCTGGAATAAATGCAGTATTAAAAATAGATAATAAAGAGCCATTTATTTTAAAAAGAAATGAAGCATATATTGGTGTATTAATTGATGATTTAATTAATAAAGGAATAACTGAACCATATAGATTATTAACATCAAGAGCAGAATTTAGATTATTATTAAGACATGATAATTCTATGATTAGATTAACAAAATATGCAGAAAAATATAATTTATTAAATGATTATGAAAAAAAGAAATACCATAATATACTTGGTGAGGTAGAAAAATTAAAAAACTATTTAAATAATACATATGTAACGCTTAAAGAAGTAGAATTATTTTTAAAACAAAATAATTCATCAAATAGAAATAATAAAATACTACTTAGTAATTTAATAAAAAGGCCCGAAATAGATGCAAAAGATTTATTGCGTTATAAAAATCAAAAATATGATGATGATGTGGTTGAAATGGTACAAACTGAAATAAAATATAAAGGATATATTGATAAAACTATAAATGAAGTAGAAAAAATGTTAAAATTAGAAAGTAAAAAAATACCAAATGACATTGATTATAATAAAGTATCAAATATAGCAACAGAGGCAAGACAAAAATTATCAAAAATAAGACCTTTAACTATTGGGCAAGCATCTAGAATAAGTGGTGTAAATCCAGCTGATATAACAATGTTACTAGTATATTTAAAAAAGGAATATAATCATGACTAAAGAAGAGTTTATTAAATATTGTAAAGAAATTAATATTAATATAACAGAAGAAATTTATAATATATTTGAAAAATATTATAATTTATTAGTAGAATGGAATACAAAATTTAATATGACTAGTATTTTAGATAAAAAACAAGTTTTTCTGTTACATTTTTATGATTCGATTTGTTTAAGTAAATATATTAATTTAAAAGAAGAATGTTCTTTATGTGATTTTGGTACTGGGGCAGGTTTTCCTGGAATGGTAATAGCAATATTATTTAAAAAAGTTAATGTTATATTGGTTGAATCAAATCAAAAAAAATGTAAATTTTTAGAATATCTAAAAAATGAATTTAATTTAAGTAATGTAAATATAGTATGTACACGAATCGAAACATTTGGTATAGAAAATAGAGAAATTTTTGATTATGTAACGTGTAGAGCAGTAACATCGATACCAATGATAATAGAATTATCAACAAGTACACTAAAAGTAAATGGAATATTAGCACCTTTAAAAGTGGAATGTAATAGTGAGTTAGAAAATAAAAAATTGTTAAAAGAATTCAATTTAGAGTTAGTATCAGTTAATAATTATAAATTGCCTATTGAAAACGCTAATAGGATGATTCCACTATTTAAAAAAAATAATATAACACTAAAAAAATATCCTAAAAACTATAGTATATTAGTAAAAAAATACAAAAAAAAGTAAAATAATATTGATATTCTTGATAATAAATAAAAAATAAATTAAAATAGAAATATAATAGGGGAAAAGAGGAAAAAAGAATGAAAGAAAAAGATATAATAATGTATGTTTCAGTTGATGATATAATTCCTAATAGATTTCAACCTAGGTTAGCATTTGATGAAAAAGAGTTAAATAGTTTATCTGAATCTATAAAAAAATATGGTGTTATACAGCCAATTGTACTTAGAAAAATTGGTGAAAAATATGAGATAATTGCTGGCGAAAGAAGATATAAAGCTTCTCTTTTAGCCGGATTAAATAAAATACCTGCTATAATAAATCAAACAGATGATAATACAAGTGCTGAAATAGCTTTATTAGAAAATCTTCAAAGAAAAAATCTCACAGTAATAGAAGAAGCACAATCATATAAAAAATTATTAGATAGAGGTTTTACACAAAATGAGATAGCTAATAAATTGGGAGTTAGTCAATCATCTATAGCTAATAAATTAAGACTTTTAAATTTACCAAAAGAAGTTCAAGAAGCATTGTTATATAATAAAATTTCTGAACGACATGCAAGAAGTTTATTATCTTTAAATAATAAAGAAAAACAAATTGAATTATTAAATAAAATTATTAATGAAAAACTAACCGTAAAACAAACAGAAGATGAAATAAGTAATATTTTAAATAAAAAAGAAGAATATAGTGTAGAAATTAATAATTTAGCATCAAATAATTCAAATGAAAAATTCGTACAAGAATATTTAAATATAGAGGTTCCGGAAGTAATAAGTATAGGACAAAATATAACAAAAGAGACAGAAGAACAAAAACAACCTCAAATAGAATTAAAAAATATTGAAACAAGCTCTTTATCAATAAATCCTTTTCAAGAAAATTTTATGAATAAAATAAAAGAAATTAATGAAATAACTAATAGTGATATAACTCCTGACATAGAAAATAAAATAGAAAAATTAGAATTAGAAAAAATTTCAAATCCAAAAGAAGAAAAGAATGATGATTTTGTTTATGAAAATATTAAAATTGATGCAAATATTGATAATGAACAGTCATCAGGTGATAAAAAAATTAGTTTACCAAAAGTAATTGAAAAAATAAGAAATTTAGTAAAGGAGTTAAACATTAGTAATAATATTATATCTACTAATGAAATGGATTTAGAAGAGCAATATCAAATTGTGATTAATATAAAAAAAGAGTAAGAAAATATATAAAATATATAATTCTTACTTTTTCTTTACACTTTTAAATCAAATTATTTTGATTATTAAATATATAATGATATAATGTTATTATAGAAAAGAGGTATTTATATGGGTTTAATTAAAGCACTTACAGGAGCAACATCATCTTCACTAGGAGATCAATTTAAGGAATTTGTTAATTGTCCTACTATAGATAGAAATGTCTTAATTCAAAGAGGAATTATTACACATGGTAAAGGAAATACAAATCCCTCAGATGGAATTATTTCTAATGGTAGCACAATAGTTGTACCACAAGGCATGGCTATGATGATAATTGAAAATGGTGAAATAAAAGAATTTACAGCAGATGCTGGTACATTCTATTTTGATACAAGTAGTGAACCTAGTATTTTTACTGGTGGATTAGGAAAAGGTATAGTTGATACTTTCAAAACAATAGGAAAAAGGTTTACATATGGAGGACAAACTGCAAAAGATCAAAGGGTTTATTATGTTAATCTTTTAACAATTACGGGAAATAAATTTGGTTCACCACAACCTAAAAAAATAACTGACGAAAAATATGGAATGTTAGAAGTAACATTCTTTGGAGAATATGCATTTAAAGTTGTAGATCCAATATTATTAGTTAATAGTGTTATAGGAGCTAATCCTCAAGATACAATAACATATGAAGAAATTATAGGAAGTCAATTACAATCAAAATTTGTTGAAAAATTAACTCAAGCTATTTCTGTAGTAATGAGAAAAAATAAAGTATCATTTGGAGATATAGGTTTATATAATGGTGATATATCAGATGAAATGAATGTATGTTTAGATGAAAGTTGGAAGCAAAAATATGGTTTAGAAGTAACTGATGTTGCCTTAGGTGATATTAATCTAACAGATGATTCTATGAAGAAAGTAAATAAAATTGATGAAGCTACTATATTTTCAAATAAAAATTTACAATCAGGACTTATGGCATCAGCTTCAGCAGATGCTTTAAGAAATGCTTCTAGTAATGAAAACGGTTCAATGATGGGATTTATGGGAATGAACATGGCTAGTTCTGCCGCTGGAAACATGATGGGAGTAGCAAATGAAGGTTCTAACGTAGAAGGCTATAAACCTGAAACTAATCAACCTGAAATAGGAACAATATTTAATAATAAATCAGAAGAAGTAAAAGCTTCTAAAAAAAATTGTCCTAAATGTAATAATGAAGTAACTGATCAATATTGTAGTAAATGTGGAACTAAAATAGAGTAAAAAAAAGATTATTGAAAGCATTAATCAATAATCTTTTATTTTGATATTTTTTCATATAAATCTATAAAATTATAGCTAGGCTCTGTGCCTTTTTCAAAAAAACAAAGTAAACCATTTTTATCAGGAATTCCACTAATAGGATTTATTTCTTCAGCTGTGATTCCATTTGGTATATCATACCATTTTGGTTCAATATTAATTGATGTCATTGTTTTTGACCATATTTTTTTTGTTATTTTTGACTCATTATTTTTAATTTTTTTATCATTATCATTTCCAGCCCATACCATAACTAAATAATTTTTATCATAACCTATTGTCCAATAATCGTAAGATGTACTACCACTTTTGATAGCATATTTCCCATTTAAATCATTAGATATTGATAATAATGTTGGAGAAGTATAATTAACCATTTTATAATTATATGTATTTGTTAATAAATTGTTAAGAATATACACATATTTTTTATTTAATATTTCTTCATTACTATATTTATACTCATATAAAATTTTACCATCTTTATTAGTTATTTTTTCAATTAAATGAGGAGATTCATGTTTTCCTTCATTAGCAAGTGTAATGTATCCATTACTATAGTCTATTATATTTATTTCTGTTGTACCTAAAGCAGAAGATGCAACTTCCTTTATAGGAGTATTTATTTTTACTTTTTTAGCTAATTTACTAAGCATATCTTTTCCTAAAAAAAGATGTGTTTTTATAGCATAAATATTGTCAGAATATGAAATTGCGGATAACATAGAAATATTTTTATTTGCATATATATTATTTGCATTTTTAGGAGAATAAGTTTCTTTTCCAAGATTAAATGTTGTTTTTTCACTTAAAAATGTACTTGCTGCTGTAAATCCATTTTCCAAAGCAGAATAATAAATAAATGGTTTAATAGTTGATCCAACTTGTCTTCTTGATTTAGTAGCTCTATTAAATTGAGATTTTGAATAATCTTTACCACCAACTAAAGCAATTATCTTTCCAGTTTGTGGTTCTATTATAATAGATGCAACTTGCATTGTTGTCGATTTTGTTTCTTCATCAATAGCATTTTCTAAATGTTTTTGTGCATTTTTATCTAAGTTAGTATAAATATTAAGTTCATCCATATCTAACATGGATTTAGGAATTTCTTTAATATTTTTCATTTCATCTATTATTGCATCTTTATAATAATAAATGCTTGATAATTCTATTTTATCATTTTTTCCATAGAAATTTATTTTTTCATTATATATTTTTTTCATTTCATTTTCAGTAATATATCCATTATTAACCATGCTTTTTAATACATCATATTGTCTTTTTTTAGCATTTTTTAAATTAGATATAGGATTATAATAACTTGGACTTTTTGGAATACCAACTAGAATTGACGCTTCAGCTTGTGTTAAATCTTTAGGTTCTTTATTAAAATAATATTTACTAGCATCTTTTATACCATAGTTTCCACCACCAAAATCAATAGCATTTAAATATCCCTCTAGTATCTCATTTTTTGAAAAATGTGTTTCTAATTCTAAAGTTAAAAAAGCCTCTTCTATTTTCCTTTTCCATGTTTTATCAAAAGTTAAATATAAATTTTTAATATATTGCTGTGAAATAGTAGATGCTCCTTGTTTTATTTCACCACTTTTAATATTGATTAACATAGCTTTAGCAATTCTAAAATAATCAAAACCCTTATGATTATAAAAATTTTTATCTTCTATAGAAATTATAGCATTTTTAGTAAAATCTGTAATTTCATTAAGTTTAGAATAGTTATTTGATATGCTTTCGCTAAATATATCCTCACCATTATTATCATAATAAACAATATTTTTACTAGTATTAATTTGAAATTTAGGTGTGATAAATGCATACACACAAAAACTTAAATAAATTATAATAAAAGTAAAAAATAGGAATATAAATATTTTAGTTATTTGTATAATTTTTTTCATATATATTACCCTAATAATTAGTATGTATAATAAATAAACAAAAAATACTTGATTTATTATAAAAAATAAGTATAATGAAACTGTACGAATTTATGTCTTAAGGAGGACGAAATACAAAATGAAATTTAAAACTGTAAATAAAGAAGAATTAGAAACAATGTCTTTTGATGATATAGCTTATGTTATATTAAAAGAAAAAGGCAAGAAAATGAAAATAAATGATATATTTAAAATAATTTGTGAAACATTATGTTTAGGAGATGCTGCATTTGAAAATCAAATCGGTGATTTTTTTACATTATTAGCAACAGAAAAAAGATTTATTCAATTAGAAAAAGGGTATTGGGATTTAAAGGAAAACCATACATCTGAAGTAAATATAAGTGATTTAGAAGATGATTTTGATGATGATATAATATCAGAAGAAGAAAAAGATGAAGTATATGAAGAAAATGATTATTATGATGATATTGATGAGATGGATGATGATAAACCAGATGATGATTTAAAAGATTTAGTAATCGTTGATGAAAATTATGATGATGAGTCTGAATTATAGGTAATCTTTTGTAAATATTAGAAAAGGAGAAAATATGAAAGAAAGATTAAAAATAATACAAGAAAGATATAATTATTTATGCGATGAATTATTAAAACCAGAAATATATGAAGATTATAAAAAGATGCAAAAGATTTCTAAAGAAAAAAATTCAATTGAAAATATTGTTGTTACATATAAAAAATATAATCAAGTTCTTCAAGATATTGATGCTGCTAAAGAAATGTGTCATGATGAAGAAATGAAAGATTTTGCGTTAGAAGAATTAAATAGATTAAGCGATAGTAAAAAAGATTTAGAAAATAAATTAAAAATTTTACTTTTACCAAAAGATCCTAATGATGAAAAGAATGTTATAGTTGAAATTAGAGGAGCAGCCGGTGGAGATGAAGCTAATATATTTGCAGGTGATTTATTTAGAATGTATAGTAAATATGCTGAACATCAGGGCTGGAGTTTAGAAATAACTCATGAAGTACAAGGAGAAAGTGGAGGATACTCTCAAATTGAATTTATGTTGAGTGGTGAAGCTGTTTATTCAAAAATGAAATATGAAAGTGGAGCACATAGAGTTCAAAGAGTACCAGAAACAGAATCACAAGGAAGAGTTCATACAAGTACTGCAACTGTATTAGTCATGCCAGAAGCAGAGGAAATAGATATTGAAATAAAAGATAGTGATATAAGAGTAGATATAACAAGAAGTAGTGGAGCTGGTGGTCAATGTGTTAATACAACAGATTCAGCTGTAAGACTTACACATATTCCAACTAATATCGTAGTATATTGTCAAGTCGAAAGAAGTCAAATAAAAAATAAAGAAAAAGCAATGCAAATACTTAAAACTAGACTATATGATTTAAAACAACGTGAGCAAGAAGAAAAATTAGGAAAAGAAAGAAGAAGCAAAATAGGAAATGGAGATAGATCAGAGAAAATAAGAACTTATAATTATCCACAAAATAGATTAACTGACCATAGAATTAATTATACTGTAATGCATTTAGATAAAATTATGGAAGGTGATTTAGAAGATTTAATTGAGGCTTTAATTGCAGAAGATGAAAGAATGAGATTAGAAGAAAATGTTGGATAAAATTATTAAATTAGGTATTTCTAAACGAGAGGCAGAGGAATTAATAAAAGTGAGTAATAATTTAGATGAAGATTATGAAAAATTATTACTAAATTATCCAATTCAATATTTAATAGGATATGTAAATTTTTATGGTAATAAAATATATGTTAATAATTCAGTGTTGATTCCAAGATATGAAACTGAATATCTAATAGAAAAAACAATCCTATATTGTAAGAAAATATTTAATAAAAAAATTAAAGTATTAGATTTATGTACTGGCAGTGGAGCAATAGGTATTAGTTTAAAAAAAGAACTTAATTGTGATGTAACTATAAGTGATATTTCAAAACTTGCATTAGCAGTAGCAAATAAAAACTGTAAAGAAAATAATGTTAATATTAATATAATTGAAAGTGATTTGTTAGATAATATAAATGACAAGTATGATTTAATAATAAGTAATCCTCCTTATATTAATAAAAAAATGAAAATAATGCCAAGTGTTTATAAATATGAACCTCATTTAGCATTATTTGCTGATGAAGAAGGAATATATTACTATAGAAAAATTTTCGAACAAATAAAAAAAAATATAAAAGAAAAATTTATATTAGCATTTGAAATAGGGTATGAACAAAAAGATACACTAAATTCTTTAGCAAAAAATTATTTTAGCGATTGCAAAATTTTTTTTGAAAAAGATCTAAATAATAAATATAGATATTTATTTATAATAAGTGAATAAAATATCAAATTAAAGACCAACATTTATATGAAAGGTTGGTTTTTTAATGAAAAAAACAATTATATTAATTAGCATTTTATTAATTGCATATATAAATTATGAAAAACAAGATTATCTTTTAGAAAATAGCATAAGATTTAGAGTTATATCAAATAGTAATTCTGCTGAAGATATATTAATAAAGCAAAAAGTTAGTAAAAAAATATCAAATATAATATTTGATAAAGGAGATACTAAAGAAAATGTAAGAGATAATATAATTAAAAATATAAATGAAATAGAAAAGGAAGTTGGACAAGTTTTAGGGGATAATAATTATAGTAAAGAATTTAATATAAACTATGGTTATAACTATTTTCCAGAAAAAAAATATAATGGCAAAACTTTAAAAGAAGGTAATTATGAATCATTAGTTGTTACTATTGGAAAAGGAAGAGGTGATAATTATTGGTGTATATTATATCCTCCATTATGTATGATAAATGAAGATGATGGTGTAAGCAATAAAATCGAGTACAAGTTTAAAATAGTAGAATATATAAAAAAAATATTATAAATGTAAATATTTTATAAAAAGCGCATAATTCATTGATAAAATATGATTTTAATAGTATATTATTAGTAGAGAAAGAAAGGTGAATTATGACAAAAATAACGATTGAAGGAAATAATTTGCTTTCTGGTGAAATTAAAATAAGTGGTGCTAAAAATAGTGCAGTAGCATTAATACCTGCGGCTGTTCTTTCAAAAGAAAAAAGTGTAATATATAATATTCCAGAAATTAGAGATATAGAATATTTAATAAAAATAATGGAATTATTAGATTGTAAGATTGAATATAAGAATAATGCTTTATATATAGATTCAAGTAATTTAAAAAATAAAGCAATACCAGAAGAATTAAGTGTACAAATGAGAGCTTCTTATTATTTTATGGGAGCATTATTAGCTAAATTTGGTAGGGTTGAAATGTCTTTTCCAGGAGGATGTAATATTGGTGCTAGACCAATAGATATACATGTTAAGGGTTTTCAACAATTAGGTGCAAAGGTTGAAATTATAAAGAATAGATATATAATTACAGCTGATAAATTAATTGGAAAGAAAATTTATTTTGATTTTCCTAGTGTTGGTGCAACAATAAATATTATGTTAGCTGCAACAGGTGCTGAGGGTACAACAATAATAGAAAATGCAGCAATGGAACCTGAAATTGTTAATGTAGCATCATTTTTAATTAATATGGGAGTTAAAATTAGGGGAGCTGGAACCAAAAAAATAGAAATAGAAGGTACAAAAGAATTAAATAATGGTGTTTGTGAAGTATTTTCTGATAGAATAGAGTGTGGAACCTATATTATTATTGGAGCGTTATTGGGAAAAAATTTAACTATCAAAGGAGTTATAAAAGAGCATTTAGAAGCTTTTTTAATGAAACTAAAAGAAGTAGGTGTCAAATACTGTATAAAGGGAGATACATTAACTATTTCAAAAACTGAAAATTTAAAACCTACATATATAAAAACATTAGTTTTTCCTGGTTTTCCAACAGATTTACAACAACCATTTACAACCTTATTAACACAAGCAAATGGAAAATCAATAGTTGAGGAAACAATTTATGAAAATCGCTTTAAAAATACATACGATTTAAATAGAATGGGTGCAATTACTAACATTATATCATTGAATAAACTTGAAGTTAATGGTCCAAGAAAATTGCATGGAACTAATGTAATAGCAACAGATTTAAGGGGAGGAGCTTCTTTATTAATAGCAGCCTTAGTAGCTGAAGGTATAACTGAAATTGATAATAGTGATGTTATCTTAAGAGGATATAGTGAAGTAATTAGAAAGTTAGAAAATGTAGGTGCTAAAATTAAAATAACTGAGTAATATTTAATAGGTGACCTTATGAAAAATAAAATCTTAGTTATTTTTTTTATTGCTTTAATATTTTCAGTTTTAATATATAAGATAAATACAAATAATAAAAAAAACATCTTAATTTTAGGTGATAAATATTATTTAAATTCTAATTATAAAACTTATGATCTTTTTTTAAGAGACAAATATTATAATGTTAACAGATTATTAACAGATGAAACAGATACTTACAGCAAAATTAAAGAAAAAATAATAAATAATTATAGTATTACTATAAAAAATAAAAAAATGTATTTAAGCCAAGAAATTTCTAAAGCAAATTATATTATTATAAGTGCAAATAACAGTAATTATATAGAAAAATGCAATAAAAGTAAAAAAGTATCTTTAAATTACATTAAAAAAATTAATAATGATATTATTGATTTAATAAATATTATAAACAAAATATCAACATCCAAAATAATAATAATTGATAATTCATGCTCAAATAATACTTTTGATTATATCCATATAAAATTAAAAAATATACCTAAAAATAAAAACAGTGGATTATCTTTAAATGAAAATTATATGATTTTTAAAAAAATTGTTGATAAAATTGAAGAAAAAAATTAATTGTACTTGATTTATTCATAAAAAGAATGTATAATACCATGTGAAGTTATTTCTATAACTTTTATTAAGTTATGGCGAGGAGGATAAAATGAAAAAGGGAATACATCCAGTACAAAAAGTTTGCAAAGTTAAATGTGCTTGTGGGAATGAATTTGAAGTTAAATCTTCTAAAGAAGAAATTCAATTAGAATCTTGCAACAAGTGTCATTCATTTTATACAGGTAAATTTAAAACAGTAAAAACAGGAAATGTACAAAAATTCAAAAATAAATATGGGATCACTGATTAATAGTGATTTTTTATTTAATTATTAAGAGGTTTTTATGAAAATTGATAATCAAGATATTAATATAAAAGATTTATTTGATGAAAAATATATGCATAAAGAAATAATAAATGGTATTTTTTTAAATGAATATCAGATTCAAATTTTATTAAAATACAAAATAAATCCATATAAATGTTCATCTATTCAAAATTTAATATTTGAAATTGAAGATGTTTTATGCGAAGATGATTTTGAAGATTTAGAAAGTGTAGCGTCTGAAATATATGAATTTAATTATTATGCAAATATAAATAAATAATGATTTAGTTTTAATTACTATATGCACATAAAAATTTCACTAAATATTCACAATATGTTAGTATATTAATTGTGAGGTGATTTAATGAAAGTATTAATAGTTGATGATGAAAAATTAATAAGAGATGTTATAAAAGAATATTGTTTAGGAAATAAATATGAAGTTTTGGAAGCAGAAAATGGTTTAGAAGCTATTAAACTTGCACCTGAAGCTGATATTATTGTAATGGATATCATGATGCCTAAAATGGATGGTTTTACTGCTTATAAAGAAATTAAAGAGAAATATAATACTCCGACAATTGTATTATCTGCAAGAGGAGAAGAATATGATAAGTTGATGGGTTTTGATTTAGGTATAGATGATTATATGACAAAACCGTTTAGTCCAAAAGAATTATTAGCAAGAATTAATGCCGTTATTAAAAGATATAAAAGAGATGAGAATACATTTGAATATAAAGGATTAAAAGTAGATTATTTAGGACATTGTGTATATATAGATGACAAAGAAATAAATTTAACACCAAAAGAATATGATTTGCTAGTATATTTTATAAGTAATAAAGGAATTGCACTCTCTAGAGAGCAATTATTAAATAACATATGGAATTACGATTATTTTGGAAACGATAGAACAATAGATACTCATATAAAAATGCTAAGAAATAACTTAAAAGAATATAGAAATCTAATAACTACTGTTAGAGGAATGGGGTATAAATTTGATTATAAATAATCCAAAAATTAGAAATACAGTATTAGCATTTTTTATAACTTTTTCGTGTATTATATTGCTATTATTATTTGCGATGCAAATAGGTTTATTAAATCAATACTATGAAATATATCAAACAAAAAAATTAAATAATGTAACCGAAAAAATATTATCTAAAGATATAGTGGACAGTAAATACTTAGAAGATTTATCTTATGAAAATGGTATATGTATGGCAGTTGTTTCTAATGGAAAAACTGTTACAGTAGCGAATTCTTACAATAGAGGATGTATTATAGGAGATAGTAATGATTTAACATTTATAAATAAATTTATAGAAAGTGGTAGGTCTGAAGATCAAACAATTATAAAAACATATAGATTTAAAAATAATACATTACTTAAAGGGATCAAATTAAATAGTGATATTTATATATTTTTAAATGCTCCAATACAGCCATTAGATACTTCATTGACATTAATTAAAAATCAATATATATATATAGTAATAGCTATGTTAATAATAGCCATATTAATAAGTTCATTAATTTCAAAAATTTTAACTAATCCTATTGTTAAAATAAGTAATTCAGCAAACAAATTAGCCAAAGGAGATTTTAATGTTTCTTTTAAAACAAATAGTAATATAAAAGAAATTAAAAATCTTTCTGAAACTTTAGAAAGAGCTAAAAATGAATTATCTAAAACAGATAGTTTAAGAAAAGATTTAATGGCTAATGTTGGTCATGATTTAAAAACACCTTTAACTATGATAAAGGCATATGCTGAAATGACAAGAGATATACCGCAAAGTAAAGAAAAAAGACAAGAGAATATGAATATAATTATAGAAGAAACTGATAGATTGACACTTCTTGTTAATGATATTTTAAATTTGTCAAAATTACAATCTGAAACATATGAATTAAAGTTAGAAAAGTTTGATATAGATGAATTAATAAAATCAATAATAAAAAGATATAAAATATTAATAAAAGATGAAAAATACAAATTTATATATGAAAATAAGAAACCAGTAATTGTAGATGCTGATAAAAATAGAATAGAACAAGTAATATATAATTTAATTAATAATGCTGTTAATTATACTGGTGATGATAAAAAAATATATATTAATTTAAAAGAAGAAAAAAAATATGTTAGAATAGAAATAATTGACACTGGTAAAGGAATAGATGAAAAAGATATTAAATATATTTGGAATAAGTATTATCATAATGAATTAAAACATAAAAGAAATGCTTATGGTACTGGACTTGGTTTATCGATTGTAAAAACTATATTAGAAACACATGGATATAAATATGGAGTCAATAGTAGTAAAGGTAATGGAACAATGTTTTATTTTGAAATAAATAGAAAAAGTAATTAATTAATGATATAATAAATTCATAAATAAGGAGTTAGTATGAATAAATATATATGCAAATGCGGTTATGATATTGAATCTGATACGTTAGTAGATGATTTTGTTTGTCCAAAATGTGGTGCTAATAAAGATAGTTTTAAAGAGTCTGAAAAACTAGTTGATATTATAGATTCAATGTTAGATGAAGTAACTGAAAATGAAACTCAAAAAATTATTAATGATGATATACAAGATAAAAAAATTAAAATTGATCCTTATAATCCATCAATTGTGAGAATTATCGAGAAGTGCATTAATTGTGGTCAATGTAAAAAAACTTGTGAAAATATTGTTAATTTAAAATATAATCTTAAGGAATGTAAAAATCCAATATGCTTAGGTTGTGGTCAATGTATATTAAATTGTCCAACAGGTGCAATCATACCAAGATATTGTTATCATGATGTAAAAAGAACGATTATTTCAAATGAAAAGATAGTGGTTGGTATTATTTCACCAGCTGTTAGAGTAGCTTTAGGAGAAATGTTTAATTTAAAATCTGGTGATAATGTTGAGAAAAAAATAGTAACAGCTTTAAAAAAACTTGGTTTTGATTATGTTTTTGATACAGCTTTTGGAGCAGATTTAACTATAATGGAAGAGGTGACTGAGTTTGCTAAAAGATTGAAAGAAGGCCTTTCTCTACCTCAATTTACAAGTTGCTGTCCAGCTTGGGTAAAATATGCTGAAATATATCATCCTGAATTATTAGAAAACATATCTACTTGTAAGAGTCCAATTGGAATGCAATGTTCAATAATCAAAAGTTATTTTGCAGAAGAAAAAAAACTTGAACCTTCAAAAATAGTAACAGTTGCTATTACACCATGTACTTCAAAAAAAATGGAGGCAAAAGAGTATACTCCTAATATAGATTATGTAATGACAACTAGTGAATTAGGAATATTTTTGAAAGAAGAGGAAATAAATTTAAATTTATTAGAAGACAGTGAGTATGATAATATTTTAGGTGATAGTAGTGGTGCTGGAGTTATTTTTGGTAATACTGGTGGAGTAACTGAATCAGCTATTAGAACACTTTATAGAATGTTAACTGGTGAAAATCTAAGAAAAGAAGAATTAAAATTTAGTGACTTAAGAGGTTTTAAAGGTATTAAGGAAGCAACAATAAAAATTCAAAAATATGTTATAAAAGTTGCAGTAATTCAACAAATGGAAAATTTAGAAGCAATATTGAAAGATGATTATTATAAAAAGTTTCATTTTATTGAAGTTATGAATTGTAAAGGTGGATGTATAGGCGGAGGAGGGCAACCGTTATGTGCTATTCCAAAAATTGAAGAAATAAGGGAACAAAGAGCAGAAGGCCTTTATAAAATAGATCAAAAAAGAACAAATAAATTTGCTCATAATAATAAAGAATTAAAAGTATTATATAAAAAATATCTTAAAAATCCATTAGGTGAAAAAAGTATGGCATTATTACATACATCATTTAGTGATAAAAGTGGATTATTAAATGAAAAAAAATAATTTTTTCATTTTTTTTATAAAATGTATTGACATAATAAAAAAATATATGATAAAATATATTTGTCCAATACAATAATTGAGAAGCCTCAATAAATTATAGTATTAATATTAATTTATTTTTTATTAATACTATATAGAGTATAAGTCAATTAATAGTGAAAAAATTCTAATTTTATTTCATGTATTGTATGTGATATTTTATTATTATTATTCAATTATATGTTTTTGATTAATATTAACTTATTGATTATTTATGTATTTATCTTATTAATAATAATTTATATTATCATGCATATTTTGAAATATATATCTTATTAAATATAAGATTTAGAATCCTAATCTACTAAGGACAAATGATATATCGTTGAGAAAGCAAAACTCAAAAAGATTAGAAATTAAGCTAAATACTGATAATATTTAGAAATATTTATATTAAACTAAAATTTAATATAAATGATTCTTAATTTATTTTCGTGAAACTCGGAGCAAAGTATGTTTTATCAGAACACTTTGCTTTTTGTGTATAATGAAGGAGGTATACATGAGATTTAAAATTATGTTTGGAATTTCTTCTATAATAATAATGTTACTAATATTTTATCCACAAAATAGTTATTTAAATAAATATGAAAACAATATTACAGTAAACTATAGTAATTTAGAATTAGCTATTGAATGTGAGTGGAATTATAAATTATCTAATGATAATATTGAATTAGTAAATAAAAATGATAATACATGGAAATACAAATATAACAAAGATGGAAAAACTACATTAATTTATTATTGTAAAGATGATAATAATAATGACATTTATACTGTGACTTATGATTTAAAAATGAAAGATAATTATATATATTGGTTATCGGGTGATGGAACAGGATTACTAGATTTTCCAAATTTATATTAAATATACATAATTTTTAAAAAATATGTATATTTTTTTTTATATTTGTGGTATATTAAAAATAATGGAGGCATGTATGGAACCATATAAAGCAAAAAAATTAGAATTAAATTACAGTTACAGTAACGATATATTGAAACTATTAAATGAAACTATGGAAGTTTATGGAGAATATAAGGGTTATTTAAAAAATATGAGTTTTGATTATAATAATTTTTTAAATTGTTTATTTGTAAACGAAACATACTATTCATTTAAAATAGATAATATGGATATTAAAAAAGATGACATGTTTTATATGCCTTATAAAAATAAAAGTAATACAACAACCGAATTTATTAACATGAGAAAAGCATTAATAGTTGGTTTAACTGAGTCTAATAAAACCGGATTTGATACATTATTCTTTAATAAAATTAATAAAATTATTTATTCAAACTGTAAAAAAGATAATAATACAAAAAAAAGCGGTCTTTTAAGAAAAAAACAAACGTTTTTATTAAAACCTGGACTTGCCGGATCAAGTGTTTCATATATACCACCAAGGTATACAGAGTTACCTAAATTAATGGGGGATTTAAGTGAATATTTGAATGAAAATTTAAATAAGAATTTAGTTTCAGTAGCACTTAGTCACTATCAATTTGAAAAATTACATCCATATTTATCTGGAAATGGACTTATGGGTAGATTACTTATACCAATAGAAACATCATATTATAAAAATGAACCACCGTTATTATTTATATCTGAAAGTTTATATAATTTAAAAAATACTTATTTTACTTTACTGAGTGATTCTGATGTTGAACAAAATGAAAAATTTATAAAATTTTTTTTACAATGCGTAATTGAGCAGTGTTATTTGAATATAAAAAAAATAAAATTATTAAATAAAATATATAATAATGATATTGAAAAATTCAAAAAAGATATTGGTGGAACTACAATTTATAAAGTATATCCAATAATGATTAAAAAAATAGTTTTTACTGTTAATGATATAGTAACTGAGAGTAGATTACATATTAATTCAGTTAATAAAGTGCTTAATAAGTTGGTTTTATCAGGTTATTTAATAAAAGAAAAGAAAAAAGGAACTAATAGAGTAACATATTGTTATAAGAACATGTATGATGTGTTTGTTAATTAGATTCAATAAATTCTATTATATTTAAATAAAAATTAAGGTTATGTTTATTAATTGTTTCAAAATAGACAAATGCCTTATTTTTATTTTTATTTATAATATTACTTAATTCCGTTTTATTATGATATTTAATATTATATTTCTTTAATAGGCAATAATTTTTATTATAATTAAAAAATAACATTTTGTTAAAATTATTATTATAAAAAGATATATTATCAGAAAAATACTTGTTTGATTTTAAAATTTTATTATATTTATTGTCAATCGTAAGACTTATTATATATCTTATTTGTTGTTGATCTATTAATAAAATACTTTTAACATAGGAAATATAATTATCTAGATTAGTTATTATTTGTTGATTTATGTTAATATTTTTGCAATTTTTCGTTAATGTTGATTTTATATTAATATTGTATGTCTTTTTTACCAAAATATTATCTAAACAACCATCTTTATATAAAGATATTAAATCAGAAATATTATTATTTTCTTCATTAAATATATATTTTTCTATATTCATTTTACATCACTCTCAAAAAATTTACTTATAGGTGTATTTAGTACAATAGATATCTTATATAAAGTATTAATACTAATTCCCTTATTTGTTTTTTCACTTTCCAGACTACTTATTAATGAAACAGAAACATTTATTATTTCAGCAAGTTGTTCTTGAGTAATAGGCTCATAATTTATGCTATATAACTTTCTGTACTTTTTTATATTTTTTCCAATAATACTATTTAATTCTTTTTCTGTCATAAATTCTCCTATTTCTATATTTATTATAAATTAAATATTATATTTTGTATAGTATTACATTACATTATTATATTATAAAAACTAGTAAAATATTATTAGGTGAAGTTATGGCAAAATTTAAAAGAGAATTTAAATTTGATAATAATATAATAGAAGTAATTGCATATAACGTTATCAAATATAGAAAATTAAATGGAATTACGCAAGAACAATTAGCAATTGATATAGGTGTATCCCCTGAATTTATTAGAAAATTTGAAAGTACTAAAGGTAGTGAAGGATTATCTCTAATGTCACTTTACAAAATTTCTATAGTTTTAGATACATCTATTGAGAAGTTTTTTGAATATATAGATATTAACGATTAATAAAGAAATTATCTATTGGTACATTTAATATTATACTTATTTTATATAAATTATATAAACTTATTCCTTGAATAAGTTTTTTGCTTTCTAAGTTTCCAATTAATGATGTGGAAACATTAGCAAGTTCAGCTAAACCCTCTTGAGTTAGTTCATGTTCATTTAAACTATAAAGTTTTCTATAATATTTTATATTATTTCCGATAATATAGTAAATATCTTTTTCATTTAGAAATTCATATGTTTTTTTCATTATTATCTCCTAATATTATTTTGCCATTATTTATAGTTTTTAACCATTTACTATAAATGATAAAATATCATTCATAGTGGTATTGACATATACTTACTTAAAAAAACTTTACAAATTTAATAAAATGTTGTAATATTAATAGTCGTATCAAAGGGGAGATAAGTATGGATAAAATTATTAACTTTGCAGTAGTAGCACATGTAGATGCTGGTAAAAGTACATTAGTAGATGCTCTTTTGAAACAAAATGGAGTATTTCGTGAAAATGAGCAGGTAGTTGATTGTGTAATGGATAGTGGCGATTTAGAACGTGAACGTGGAATTACTATAACTGCTAAAAACTGTTCCATTAGATATAAAAATTATAAAATGAATATTGTTGATACTCCTGGTCATGCTGATTTTTCATCTGAAATTGAAAGAATAATGAAAACTGTTGATACAGTTGTTCTTTTGGTTGATTCTGCAGAAGGACCAATGCCTCAAACAAGATTTGTATTGAAAGAAGCATTAAAATTTGGATTGAAGCCAATATTATTTATTAATAAAATTGATAAAAAGGATGCAAGAGCAGAAGAAGTTGTTAATATGACATTTGATTTATTTTGTGAATTGGGCGCTACAGATGAACAATTAGACTTTAAAATTCTTTATGGTATAGCAAAAGAAGGAATTGCTAAATATGATGAAAATGATGATAATAAAGATATTAAACCTTTATTAGATACAATCATTGAAACAACTAAACCATTTGAGGGTGATAAAAATGATCCTTTACAATTTCAAGTGTCACAATTAGACTATGATGATTATATTGGAAGATTAGGTATTGGAAGAGTTAATAGAGGGACAATTAAAGCAGGTTCTCAGGTCACAATAGTTAAGAATGATGGAAATATAGAAAAAACTAAAATAACTAAATTATTTATTAATGAAGGTATTAAAAAAAGAGAGGTATCAGAAGCTTATTACGGTGATATAGTAACTATGGCTGGGTGTTCGGATATTTCAATAGGAGATACAATATGTGATAATAATCATGTTGAAGGATTGCCTAAAATTGAAATAGAAAAACCAACATTATCAATGAATTTTATGATTAATAATAGTCCATTTGCTGGAAAATCTGGAAAATTTGTGACTTCTAGACATATAAAAGATAGACTAAATGCAGAACTTGAAAGAAATGTAGGCCTTGAAATAGATGAATTACCAACTTCTGATGGATTTAAAGTATCTGGAAGGGGAGAATTACATTTATCCATATTAATTGAAAATATGAGAAGAGAAGGCTATGAACTTGGTGTGTCTAAGCCAGAGGTTATATTAAAAAATATAGAAGGTGTTAAATGTGAGCCATATGAAAAAGTGATTGTAACAGTACCAAATGAATATTCTGGAGCAGTAATTAGTGATATAAGCGAAAGAAAAGGTACTATGGAGTTAATGGAATCTGCTGAAGAAAATTATGTTAGACTAGAGTTTTCAGTCCCTACAAGAGGTTTAATAGGCTATAGAAGTAACTTTATTACTAATACTAAAGGTGAAGGTATTATGGTAAGAAGTTTTGATACTTATAAACCATATGCTGGTGAAATTATTGGAAGAAAGAATGGTGTATTGGTTTCAATGGAAACTGGAAAAGCTTTTGGATATGCATTATATAATTTATTAGACAGAGGAACTATGATTGTAGAACCATCAACTGAAATATATGAGGGAATGATTATAGGAATTCATAATAGAGAAAATGATTTAAATGTAAATCCATGTAAAAACAAAGAGTTTTCAAACACAAGATCATCTGGTAGCGATGATGCTATAATATTACCTAAGCCAAAAACATTTACACTAGAGGAAGCACTAGAATTTATAGATAATGATGAGTTAGTAGAAGTAACGCCAGATGCAATACGTATAAGAAAAAAAATTCTAAATGAAAAAGAAAGATTTAGAAGTAATAGATAGACCATGTGGTCTTTTTCTTTTAAAAGTTTTTATAAATAGGAAAATATATCTTGTACATAAGATAAAATCATGCTATAATACATTCGAACGAAAGTTCCTTGCTTCATAACAAATGAAGCCGTTAGACCAAAAGGAGGTGTGAAAATGAACAAATATGAAATAATGTTTATTGTAAAATCTGAGAATGATGAAAAGACTATAAAAGATACAGTTTCTTCATTCGAAAAAATATTAGTTGATATGAAAGCTAAAATAGTTAATAAAAAAGATATGGGACAAAAGAAATTAGCATATCCAATTAAAAAACAAGTAAGAGGAAACTACTACTTATTTAACGTTGAAGCTTCAGTAGCAGCAATTAACGAGTTTGATAGAAAAGCTAAAATTGATGAAAACATTTTAAGACATATTGTAATAAGAGAAGAGGAATAGAATATGAATAAAATAATTTTAGTTGGAAGATTAACAAGAGATCCTGAACTTAGAAGTACAAGTACTGGATTATCTACTGCAAATTTTACTGTTGCTGTTAATAGAAACTTTAAAAATAAAGATGGACAATATGATGCTGATTTTATACCTTGTGTAGCTTTTAGAAATACAGCTGATTTTATTAGCAAATATTTTAAAAAGGGTAATTTAATCTGTTTGGATGGTAGAATTCAAACTAGAAATTATGATGCACAAGATGGAACTAAAAGATATGTAACTGAGGTTGTTGTTGAGAATGTTGAGTTTGTTGGTGGTAAATCCGAAAATTTAACAAATCAATCTAATAACTATGTTGATGTACCATCTCAAGATGTGGTTGATAATTTACCAGAATATGATATTCCTAAGTCAGATCCATATGAAAATTATGATAAAGAAGTATCACTAAGTGATAATGATTTACCATTCTAAGGAGGAAAATAATGGCAGAATATTATAGAAGAAAAAAAATATGTCAAATGTGCGCAGGAAAACCTGTTGACTATAAAGATGTTATGATTGTTTCTAAATATATTAATGAAAAGGGTAAAATATTACCAAGAAGAATGACAGGAGCATGTGCTAAACATCAAAGACATATTGCAAATCAAATTAAAAGAGCAAGATTTATGGCTTTATTACCATATAAAAAGTAGTATCAAATGATTACTACTTTTTTAATTGTTGTTATTATTTCTAATTAAAACTAATCTTAATATTTGAACTGCCATTGCTAAAAATGATGCAATATAAGTAAATGCAGCTGCATTTAAAACTTTTTTTGTTCCTTTAGTATCTTTTTCCTTTAATAATCCACAATTTTCTAATTGTTCTTTAGCACGTTTTGAAGCATTAAATTCAACTGGTAAAGTTATTAACTGAAATAATAAACCAAAGAGTAATAATATTATTCCAACATCTAACATATTTATTAAATCAAATACAAAAGATAATATTATTAAAGCTGATGCAATTCTTGATGTAAAGTTAACAAATGGGACCATATTATTTCTAAAACGTAAAAAACTATAGCATTCTTTATCTTGAATTGCGTGTCCAACTTCATGAGCAGCTATGGCGGCACTAGCAATCGATTTTGAATCATATGAACTTTCAGATAAAGCAATTTTTTTAGTGACTGGATTATAATGATCAGTAAGGTTACCTTTAGTAGGTATTATATCAATATAATTAAGACCATTATTATCTAATATCTTTCTAGCAATTTCTTTACCTGTTAAATTTAAATTATTTATTTCCTTAGAATACTTTGAATAGTTTGTTTTAACTTTGATATCCGCTATTAGTGGAACAAATAATATAATAAAAATTAACATTAAATCTATATTCATCTACATCACCTATAATAGTATATCATTTAAATGTGAAAATTTAAAGTAATTAATTATATTTAAATCCAAAGTTTTTATCATTAATATTTTTATTGAATAGTTTTTTTATAGTTTCATCATTAACCTTATATATTTCTTTTTTAGATATTATTTTATCCATATCTATATCAATTTTAATTGCCTTTTTATATTCTTTGTTCTTTATATAAAAATTTTTTTGAGTGGTTAGTTTTTTTAAAATATTTTCTTTACTATTTAATGAATTTATTATTTTAGTTTTAGTACAAACAGTGTCTAAAATTTCTAAACTTTTATCTGGTTCTGATCTGTTTTTAATATATTTATTAGACAAGTCAACTATCATTTTAATTTGGCTTTTGGTTATACTTACATTATGGAATTTTTCATAATATTTTTTTGTATTTTCTAATATTGAAAGAGTTTGATTATAATTTGGTTCTTCTATTAATATAGGATTAAATCTTCTATTTAATGCCTTATCATTTTTAATTGATTTATTATATTCATTTATAGTAGTTGCTCCTATACATGATATAGTATTTCTAGCTAAATATGGTTTTAAGATATTAGAAGCATCTATTGCACCTTCTGCGCCACCTGCTCCGACTATTGTATGTATCTCATCAATGAATAAAATAGTATTTTTATCTCTTTCTATATCACATATTAAGTTATTTAGTCTTTCTTCAAATTCACCTCTGTATTTAGTCCCACTTACTAGTGATGATATATTAATAGATAAAATTTTTTTATTTTGTAATTCTTTTGGAACTTTATTACTTTTTATTCTATATGCTAATTCTTCAATGATTGCAGTTTTACCTGTACCAGCTTTTCCAATTAACAAAGGATTGGTTTTGTTTTTTCTTAATAATGTTTCAATAATTTGATTAATTTCTTTATCTCTTCCAATTATTTCATTATAATCATTTATGTTATTTAGATATATTCCGTAATTGATATTTATATTTTTATTTAATATTGAATCATATAGCTTTTTAATATCTATGTTTAAAACATTTAGTATTGAATAGCCTATTCCTTCTCCTTCTTCTAAAAAAATAATAAATAAATCTTGTAATGGTTGTTTACTGTTATCAGGAATATTCATTATTAATCTTTTAAATAATGGGGTATATATAACTATATTTGATTTACACTTTGTTGTTGATAATTTATTAACTTCATTTTTACATTTTTCATATGAAAGATTATTTTGATTTAGTATTTTTTTTAATTTATTATTAGTATTTAGTATCGCTAATAATAAATGTTCTGTACCTACAAATTCATTTTTTAATAATATTGCTTCTTTTTCTGATTGTTTTAAAACTTTAATTAATTCTTCATTATTATTTATCATATTAATAGTATGTTATAAAAAGAAAATTTAATCACAAAAAAA
>JAEDNL010000053.1 GCA_016302505.1 Bacilli bacterium | reverse complement strand
AAATCTAAAGAACATATGCCTGACTTACAAATAAAGAAAGTCACTTTTGGTATGAATAAAATTTATATTGTTAATATACAAACTGTATGTGACTCTTCTATGTCTAATAGATTTATATTAGATTATTTAGCAAAAAGAAGTCTTCTAAAGAATGAATTAATATCATCAATAAAAAAAGATATTTTAAATTATACTCCTTCAATAAGTTTTATTGAAATAGAAGAAAAAAATTTATATGAATATTTGTTTAATGGTTTTACTATTATCATATGCAATAATGAATTAGTGGCATTAGAAACAAAAGCAATTATTGATAGAGGAGTTACCGAACCAACAAGCGAACCCACTATAAAGGGGCCTAAAGATGCATTTAATGAAAACTATAACACTAATATAGGTCTTATTAGAAAAAGATTAAAAACTGAGAATTTATTTTTAAAAGAATTAAATCTTGGTACTAAGACTAAAACTAAAACTTGTATTATGTATTTAGATGACATTGTTGATAAATCTTTACTTGAAGATACAATTAATAAAATAAATAATATTAATACTGATAAAATATTAGATACCTACTATATTAAAAGTTTAATAAATAAAGAAAATAAATCAATATTTCCAACTATTAAATCAACTGAAAAACCCGATACAGTCGCAAAATGTTTACTTGAAGGAAAAATATGTATACTATGTGAAAACTCTTGTAATGTTTTAATAATACCAACTTTCTTTGTTGATTATTTTTATAATGATGAGGATAATTATCAAAAGAAGATATATGTAGAATTTGTAAAAATAATAAGAATATTTGCATTCTTTATAACTATATTCGCTCCAGGTATTTATCTTTCACTCATAACATATGATCAGCAAATGCTACCAACGAGTCTTCTTATGAATTTTTCACTTCAAAGAGCTAGTGTACCATTTCCAGCACTAATAGAAGCATTTATACTTATGATTACATTTGAACTTTTATATGAAGCAGATGCTCTTACTCCTGTATCTAGGGGGACTTCTCTTTCAATTTTAGGTGCTTTGGTTCTAGGAGATGCTGCAGTTAGCGCAGGGATCGTTTCACCTATCATGGTAATAGTGGTTGCAATAACAGCTATAAGTTCAATATTTTTTATATATTATGATTTTCAAGCATTTATTAGATTTTATAGATATACTCTTATGATTTTATCATCGTTTTTGGGAATAATAGGAATACTATTTGGATTTATATTTATTATTACTAATCTTTGTAATATTAAATCTTTTGGAAAGCCATTTATGTATCCAATAACTCCAATAATAAAAATGTCAAAAAAAGAACAACTAAAAAAAGGAATGCTAGTTCAAAATAGCGATAAAGGTGAAATATGAAAAAAATAATAATAATTCTGTGTATTTTTATTCTCTCTGGTTGCTCTGATTATGTTGAAATAAATGATCTTGGATTAATAACAGGTATCTCTATTGATTATAAAGATAATCTATATGAACTTACTACCCAAATAATTGAAAATGACAAAGAAAGTAAAATTATTGTTTTAAATTCTAAATCAAATTCTATAGATGAAGCAATGAGTGAAATATCAAAATTATCAAATAAAGAATTATTTATCTCACACTTAAAAGTATTAATATTAAGCGAAAGATTAATAGAATCAAATAAAAATTACTATGATTATTTCTTAAGAAGTTCTAAATCAAAAATGAATTTCTATACTTATATAGCTCCTAATGATGAAATAAGTGATATATTTAAAATATATTCAGATAAAAATAGTTCATCAATATATTTGGATAAAATGATGGATTTTAATCAAAATATTTTCTCATCATCTACTCCACTTAAATTTATAGATATGATGTATGATAAATATGAATATGGTATAAATATAGTTTACCCAACTATAACAATAAGAGAAAATAATAATGAAAAAACACTATACTTAAGTAATCTAGTATCATTTAATAGTAATTTAGATAAATTAACTTTAACAGAAAATAATTCTATTTTTTATAATATTCTTACTAACAACTCACAAAGAACTACCTTAAATATACCATGCGATAAAGATTATTTCACAATAGAAATTCAAGATATTAAAACAGAATTTAATTTAAAAAATAATGTATTCTATATTAATACTAAATCACTTGGTAAATTAAATGAATATAATTGCAAATATAATTTGAATAAAACTAATACGGTAAATGAATTAAATAAATTAACTAATCAATATATTAAAAAAAATATTAATGATTTAATAGTTAAAATGAAAAATAATAATAATGATTTAATAGGAATAGGAAACTATATTTATAAACATAATAAAAATTATTTTGATTTTAAAAATGATAATTGGGATAATCATCTTAAAGAAATAAATATTAAAATAAATTCAAATACTAAAATAAATTCATCAGGAGAAATTAGAAAATGACAAATAATGAAAAAATAAATAGTTTTTCTCTCTCTACATTAATAATTGCACTTAGTGGTGCGCCTTTTTGGGGAATATTAACATCATTTATGATATATAAATCTAAAACAGCAACCCTACTATCTATGCTAATAGGTTTTATTTTAAGTTTAATATTATCCTTTATTTTTTTAAAATTTTTTGATTCTTACCCAAATTTACTTGGTTCAGAAAAATTAAAAAAAGCATTTGGAAAACTTTCATATATAATGAATGCAATATTCGGATTACTAGCTATATTAATTTATATATTTTTAACCTATAGACTTGCTACTTTTTTATCAAGTCAATATTTGACTAGAACTTCTAATATATATATTTATACTTTAATTATTTTTATAACTTCATATACTGCTAGTAAAAAAATGGAAACATTAACTAGAGTATCTGTTATATCATTTTTCTTATCAATAATAATATTTTCATTTGACTTTTTTGCTTTAGTAAGTGATATTGAATTAGATAACTTTTTACCATTTATTACAGTAAGTACTAAAAGTATAATAACATCATCTCTTTATTTCACTCTTTATTTTACAGTACCTGTTTTTTTCGGGATGTGTTATAAAAAGAATAATCTAGTTGATAAAGAAAAATTTAAAAAATATTATTACTCAATGCTTACTCTATCTTTTATAATATTGTTTATATTCATTAGTACAACTATTGGTATTTATGGAATTAATCTTACTGATCTTTTTGATTATCCGCTTTATACAGTATTAAAAAGAATAAGAATATTTTCATTCTTAGAATCTCTTGAAAATATTTCTTCTATTATATGGGTATTGTATACAATAAATGCTGGATCTATTATGCTATGTATTACATTTGATAATTTACAAGCTGCTTATAATTTAAATAATAAAAAAAGTAAAATATTAAATTCAATTCTTATTTTAATAGCGTTTATATTTCCATTAATATTCTATAAAAATAATAATTATATAGAAACATATGGATATGTAAAATTTCCACTAATAATTACATCAGTATTATTAGTATTAATTATAATTAGTACTATTGTAGTATCAATAAAGTATAAAAAAAATAAAGAAAATTGATTCTTTATTTTTTTGATATATTACCTTTTATTTGAGAAACTTTTGTATCAATAAATTCCTGCATATCTTCTTGTGTAAATAAAGGTAATTCTGAAACATATTTTTCCTCATCACTATAAGAAGTAATTCTTTTAATAGATGAATTTTCAAATATAAACTCTTCTATATATTTAATAGATTTATTTGTATCATAATCATACTTTTCACAATCAAAAAGTACTGAATTATCATCTTTACTTATAAAACCACCAATTGTTTTAGAAGAACCGTTATCATCATAACCAAGAGAAAAATTAATTTCTATTTTCTTATCAAATCTACACATTAATATATCAGATGAATTACTAATTTCACGTGAATGTCTTAAACAATTTAAATAAAGTAACAATTCTTCTTCAGATATACCTATTCCTTTAAATCTTTGTTCAAAAAATATTTTATCTTCAATATTCATACAAACTCCTTAAATAAAAAGAACCTAAGGTTCTTAAAATGAATCTATATTTACTCTTACTTTTTTATTTCCATCATTATAAGCTTTAGCTTGTATTAAAGTTTTAATACTATTGGCGATTTTTCCACCTTTACCTATAACTCT
Source organism: Bacilli bacterium (assembly GCA_016302505.1). Lineage (GTDB taxonomy): Bacteria > Bacillota_I > Bacilli_A > RF39 > UBA660 > CAG-1000. The sequence goes on along the minus strand of JAEDNL010000053.1, from coordinate 2,123 downwards.
ACCCATGTCAGGCTCTGATACAATTATTTCAATAGTAGTATCATCATCACTACTAAATTCTTGTACTTTTACTAAATCTGGATCTTTCACTAATTTTTTAACAATTAGTTCAGAAAATTCTACTAGATTCATTACTTACTATTTTTAGATTTATGGAATTGTTCCATAACACCTACTTCACTTAAAATATTCTTAGCTGTATCTGTAGGTTGAGCTCCTTTCTTAAGCCAATCTAATGCTGCTTCTTTATTAACATTATATTTATTAGTTTCGATTGGTGCATAAGTTCCTATAGATTCTATTACATTACCATCTCTTTTTGCTCTTGAATCAGCAACAACTAAACGATAATAAGGTCTCTTTTTAGATCCCATTCTTTTAAGTCTAATTTTAACTGCCATATTCTTTTCCTCCTTGCTTAAATAATATACAACAAAAACACATCTATGTCAACTATTTTTGGTTAACATAACTATTTTTTTATTCATCAATTGGAAAATAACTTCCCTCTTTATATGGTTTAATTATATTTCCATCAACTATAAAAGGTTTTTTTGCAAGTAGAAGCATCGGTATATCAGTAGAAGAATCACTGTAAGACTCAAATACCTCAACATTTGGAAATTCTTTTTTAAATCTTTTGACTTTCTCTTCCCCTTTGCAATTTTCTCCAATTATTTTACCCTTATTATCAACATTAGTACATATAATATTTTTAATCCCTAATCTTTTACAAAAAGGATTAATCCATAAATCATATGATGCTGATATTATAGTATCATTATCTTTTTGTTGATTTTTATACCATGGTTTAATGTTTTTAATATGACTGTCAATAAAAGAATTTATAAACTTATCTAAATCTTTTATTTCATATAGAAATGCAAAAAACTCTTCCTTTACCTCACTAATATTAGTAGTTTTATATTTTCTTTTAAGCTTAAGACCTCTTATTACACATTTTATTACTTTAAATGGATACTTTTTAAGACCATAAAGCACCATATCTACACCAGTATCACCTTCATATATTGTATTATCAAAATCATATATATTCATTTTATCACCAAAATAATTGTAACAAATTTCATAAATAAAATCCATATAAAAAAAGACTATCAAATTAGCCTTTATCACTTTTATTTCTCATTTGTTCTTATATATTTTGTCAAATAAACTGGTCTCTTTTTTGTTTCCAAGTATATTCTAGCAATATACTCACCTATTATCCCCAAACATACCAAAATTACTCCACCTATCAATAATATAAAACAAATTAGTGTAGCATATCCCGGAATAGAAATGCCATAACATAATTTTTGAATCACAACCACTATTAAATATATAAATGATATAAGTGAAAACGATGTCCCTAAATAAGTCGCAAGCTTTAATGGCGCTATTGAAAATGCAATTATTCCGCTCCATGCATATTTAAACAATTTTATTGTGTTAAAACTACTAACACCATTTGCTCTTTCATCTGGAACATAAGGAATATAATATGTATTATAACCAATCCAACTAAATATCCCTTTAGAAAATCTATTATATTCTTCTAACTGTAGTAATCCATCTACAACGTATCTTCTCAACATTCTAAAATCTGAAGCACCATTTACAAAATTAATTCCACACATTTTTGAAATAATTTTATAAAAGTTTTTCTTAAGGAATGTCATGACTTTTCCTTCAATTCTTTTCTCTTGAAAATAAGCAACGCAATCATCATTTTCATTGCTTTCAAGATGTTCATACATAGGAAGTATCAGTTTTGGATGTTGTTGCAAATCAGCATCAATTATAACCACATAATCACCAGTAGATTCTTTTAATCCAGCATATAATGCAGATTCTTTGCCAAAATTTCTAGAAAAATTAATAATTTTAATAAAAATACCTTTATCATGCTTTTTTAACAACTTATTTAATTCTCCAATTGTATTATCCTTAGAACCATCATTAATATAAATCATTTCCAATTCAAAATCTTTATTGGACAAATACTTATTTGTTTCATTATAGAATAATTCAACATTTTTTTCCTCATTATAACAAGGAATTATCATAGATATTTTCTTTTTTTTCATAATAAACACTCCACAATTAATAATATTATTATA
>JAEDNL010000011.1 GCA_016302505.1 Bacilli bacterium | reverse complement strand
CCCCCTGAAGAGAGAAATGAATTAATCTCTCTCTCATTTTTGCTAAGAAATATAAGGGTTTGCGAGATTTAAAAGAACTACTTGAAGAGCGTTAGGTACTATTTTTAATAAAAAGCCAATTTTTAAGGCCATTATTAACCGAAAAAACAGATAAATATGATATAATTATTAGTAGGTGATATCTTATGATAGCGATGACTAAATTTGAAATGGTTAGATATTTAAAAGACTATGCAGATTTACAATATTTGATGATGCAACATCCAGATCAACAAATTGGAATTCTATTTGATAGACTTATGCAATCAAAAGGCAGGTTTGAAGATGATACAAGAGAGTATTATGACAGAATGCGAAGAGTATATATGAATTACAATTTAATGAAGAAATTTTCATACTCAGAGGATTTTTTACTTAATAGAGATAATTATATCAATGACAACGATTTAGATGAAATAATTCCTGAAAATACATATTCAACCAACATGGGTAGTATATCAAAAAAGAAATTATTACAATTAATTAGAAATACCTTTAATCATAATGATAGTGAAGATGTTGATAGATTTAAAATGTCGGTTAATGGAAGAAAAATAGAAATTGAGTTACTTAGTGGACCGGTAAGAATTAAATTTGACACAACCAAATTATGGGATGTTTATAACAACATGATTAAACATAGAAGAAATAATTTGAATATTAGTTTTGATATACCTGATGATTTTGATATAAATAGTGAGAATTTATTTGAAGAGCTTGATAAGATAAAATTCGTTCATTATTATTTTAATAGCGCACTACCTAATTTAACGATTGCACAATTTAATCAGCTTGATGATACAAGAGGTTTAAGTAGTGAAGAAATAGGACAAAGAAGTGAGATGTTTGAAAATTTATCCTCTTCTATTAGTTCTCCGGTAAAGTTTGATTTAACAGTAGAACAAAAGAAAAAGTTGGAATCATATATACGACGCTATAGAAAGCAAAACCCTGAATTTTTAGAGGAAGATATTAATAATGTAATGTTTTATTTCTTAATGAAAGTCATCCCTGTTCCGTTATTAAAGGATTGGATATTAGATAATCAGATGATTTATTGTGAAAGATTTTTGGAAGATGTAAATGAAACTCAAAATAGTATATTAAAAAATGTGCATGGAATTTTACGAGGAAATAATCCATTTAATCCTAATGATAGTTTTGATCAAGAAACTTTTGAATTAATAAATAAGAGAAAACCAGTTGATAATTTAAGATTCTTCAAAGATTTATTAGATGGAGAAATGACAGCAGGAATTCCTATTATTACATATATTGATTCGGTGATTACACATTGCTGTAAGGAAGAAACAATTAATATTGGTGGTATAGATTATAGTGTAGAAAAAATTAGAAATAGCTTTGCACATGGAAGATGGTATATTACTATCGATAATAGCATTATGATGTATGATGCAGATCCAAGAAATGTTCAAGACTATAATTTAGAATTTGTTGGAAAAATAGATATCGGTGCTTTTGAAGAATGGGCTGATACATTTATTGAACAAAATAGGAAAAAAATTGATGTTGTTAGAGGATCATATAGATAAAAAATAGCTAGGAGAAATCCTAACTTTTTTATTCTAATTCATCAATTAAATTTACAACTTCATTTAAAGCAGCGTTGAATAAGCGTGTATAAGTGTTTAAAGTTTCTTCAATTTTTGTATGACCTAAGTATTTGTAAACTACTTGAACGTTATCTCCTTTATTTATTAAAAGAGAAGAACGGGAAAGCCTAAAATCATGGATTCTAATTTGTTTAAAACCAGCAAGTTTGCAGTTTTCATTTTTATGATTAGAAAGTGTATTACTACTAAGTAGAAAAGAAGCACCAGCAATAAAGAAATCATTGTTGAACCCTTTAATATTTTTATCCTCGTTTTTAAGCTTTATAAAGTCATCAGTTAAGACTTTTGGCATCTTTAATGTTCTTATACTACTTTTAGTTTTAGGTACCGAAAAATGGAAATTAGTAACTGTTTCACCTTGGTCAGTAATTTGCTTTGAAATACTCAAAGTTCGTCTTTCTAGATTGACATCTTTCCATTGCAATCCCCTAAGTTCACCTTTTTCTTCCATTTTCCCACATTGTATGGTATAATATGGCCAAGAAAGAGGTAGTTATTATGGAAGAAATATTTAAAATAATATTAGTCTGTTTATTAATTGCTGCGGTATTTGAAATCGTGTCTCCTCATGATGATACTAAGTCTGTTAAGAAAAATATAACTCATACAGAATGTTATTATGATGCTGATGGAAATGAATTTTGTGTTGATAAGTATGTAAGAGAAGAACCTGATATAGATCCATATTATGGATGGTCTTATGATTAATATATTATTTAGTGGAATTTCAAAGGAAAATGGTAAAAGTAGAACATTGTAAAGTGTTTTACTTTTTTACTTTACATATACTTTTCATGTTGTATAGAATTTGAAATTCAATTGTGATAGAATAAAATTGGTGATAATTATGAATAATAAATATATTTTACCAACTAAAGAACTTCTTTCTAAAACAGAAGAATTATTTAATAAAGATGAAAATTATTTTTCTTTGAGTAAAATGATATTTAAGAAAGACTTATCTAAAAAACTTACTGTTCCTTTAGGAATAGATGAAAGTAATGAAAAATATTATATTGATATGGAAAGTGTTTCTGCTTTACTTATATGTGGAACTACTGGTAGTGGCAAGAGCATATTTTTAGATAATTTAATAGTGACTTTATTACTTAAGAATAATCCTGATGAATTAAGATTTATGTTCTTTGATCCTAAGTTAATAGAATTAGGTGAATATGATGGTATTTCACACTTAATGGTTGACACTGATAAAGAATATGATACTGACAAACTTAATTTTATATTAAAATTATTAAAAGATAGAAAAAGATTATTAAATAATACATCTATTTTAGAACATAATAAAAATAATAAAAATAAATTATCACAAATATTTATTATAGTAGATGAATCAATAGACGTAATGAAATATGATAATATTAACAAAATAATAAATGAAATTATTGATAATGGTGTATCTTTAGGAATACATTTAATATTAGCAACAAATTCATATATTAAGAATGATTTTTCAAGTAAAATGATTAATAAGTTCCCATATATTATTAGTTATGATTTAACTGATAAAAAACAAGCTACTTATTTAAATATAGAAGGCAGTGATTTACTAGAGGAAAAAGGTTCTGCTTTAGTTAGATGTAGAGATAATAAACTTGTTAGATTACAAACCCCATATATTTCTACTGAAGAGATTAAAAGAGTAGTTGATTTTATTAAAACAATAAATGGAGGAGTATAATGTTAACACCTTATGATATTAATAAATATAGAAGCTCTAATTCTTACGAAGAGGTAAATCAAGAGTATATAAGTCTGGTTAGAAACACTTTAATTAATAACAATTTATCAACAATTAATTTTGATAGAAATATAAAAGAATTAAGAGTTTCTAAATCAAATGATGAAAGAGTTCCAGGTATATATAATAAAAGTAGAAATAAATTAGTATATAAAGATAAGAGCTCTTATATTCATGAATTATTTCATGTTAGTAGTTCTGATAAGGATAAAGACTCAAGTATGGGAATAAGAATTAAAGATGGGGATAAATATTTAATGATTGGACTTGATGAAGGAATTACTGATTATTTAACTGTTCTTTCTGGAAATGAGCCAAATGATTATGGATTATTAAGATTATGTGCTGAATTAATTGTTTTAACTAATGGTATAAATGTATTAAATTCTTATTTAGAAAATGATGGTAATAAGTTTCGTAGGTCATTTTCTATTAGATTTATGCAAGTGATTATGATGCTTGACAATTATTATTATTCTTTAGAAAAACTTGCTGATTATAGAGGTAGTTTTTATAGCCAAGAATATTTTACTATTTTGGATAATATAGAGAAATATTTAAAAAGTTCTCTTTCTTTAATGAAAAAATATTTTACTACTGATGAATTTGACTGTAAAACATATATAAGCGATAAAATAAATGCCGGGTATTTAAAAAAGGAATTTAGTATCTTAGGCATTGAATCAATAGATGAATTATATCCAAAAGAATTGTAATAGGAGGTATTAAAATGGATAATATAGGAGTTGTTATTGAAGCAAAAAAATATATAAGAGAGGTACTTGGTGGCACAAATATTGAATTAAGTGATTCAATTTGTGAACAATTAGCTGAATTATATTTAGAAAGTTTAGCATCTTCAAATATTAATGTTGAAAATGTTTTAGCAGATGATTTAGTTAAAAATGAAGATTTGGTGTGGTCGTGTTATGATAAATATATGTCACAACCTGAAAAAAAACAAGGACATGCTTTTATGTATGAGGAACCAATTGACTATCAAATAAAAAATAGAATGTATGGTGAAAAAACCTATGGTTCTATTGCTACTGATGAGTATGGTTTAAACCAAGAAGAATATAATGAAGGACTAAAAAGATAGTCCTTTTTTTAATGAAAAAACAATAATGTTTGACAAAATCAAACAAATGTGTTATAATCTATACGAATTAAAAAGTGGGGGTAAAAAATGAAAAAAACAGCTAAATTTGAAAATGTAAATAAATATATTAATTTAAATTTTAAAGGTGAAACAGGTTCAGAAAAAGTAAGTGATATTAAAGGACTTATTGTGTTTTTAAATGAAAATAATATTACTCTTGATGAAAAGACTATTAAATTACTAATCGAAAGTTCTAGTAGATTACGTAATGTTTTAGAATATTTAAATAATGAAGATTCTGATTTATTTATGTCTAATGACATTATTGTTAGTTTATTAATAGGATATTCTGCTTATATTGAAGGGGTAGAAGAGGAAAATACTGAAGGTAAAATGCCTTATTATGATAAGAATAATAAAAATTCTGATATTGATTTAATTAAAACTTATTTTGAATCTATACCTCCATTATTAACACCTGAAGAAGAAATAGAATGTGGTAAAAGATTAAAACAAGGTGATGAACAAGCAAGACAAAGACTTATTGAAGGAAATTTAAGATTAGTTATATCTATTGCTAAGAGATATAAAACATTTAATGGTTTCTTATCTTTATCTGATTTAATTCAAGATGGAAACATTGGATTGATAAGAGCAACTGAATCATTTGATTATTCTAAAGGATTTAAATTTAGTACATATGCAACTTGGTGGATTAATCAATCTATAAGAAGATCTATAGCAGATAATTCAAGAACTATTAGAGTTCCAGTTCATATGCATGAACTTGCTGGTAAAATGGATAGAGTTGCTAAAAAATTAAGCGTTGATAATCCTAAATATACAATTGAGGATGTAGCTGCTGCTACTGGTATATCTGCTGCTAAGGCATCTGAATTAAAATTTTTAGTTTCAAGAGCACAACCAACATCATTTTTTGCTAGAGTATCAGATGGAAGTAATAATGGTGATACTGAATTACAAGAATTTTTATATGATGAGAATAGTTCTAATATAGAAGAGTATATAATAGAAAAATCGTTTTATAGTGAATTTAGAAATTTATTTTTTAATAGTCCAAAATTAACAGATAAAGTAAAAGATATAATAGCGTTAAGATATGGTTTATATGACGGTAAACAAAGAACATTAGAAGAAGTAGCTATTAAATATGGTTTAACAAGAGAAAGAATAAGACAAATTATAAATACAGGAATTGATAAATTATATAACGATCATAAAATGAGATATTTTATTGATTCAGAAGGTAAAAAACTAGAAAGAGGTAATAGTAAATTAGTAGTTAAATAATTTAATGAATATATGGGGGAAATATGGAAAATTTAGAGCGTATTGATTTAAAACCAATTATAAGTTTTATAGAAAATAATTTTGCATCATGTGATAAGAAGTCAGTTGCATTAGAAAATATAAAAGTATTAGTAAAATATTTATCTAATAAAGATATTACATTAAATTATGAAGATGCATCAGAATTATTGTCCTCATCTTTTAAACTATTAGGTACTATAAGTATAATAATTGATAATAACATTGAATTACAAGGAAATGATGATTCTATAGAAAATATATTTATAGCTTATGAATTATCAAAAAAAACAGATGATAATCAAATAAATAGTTATTCAAGTAATTATTATCAAACTAATTCTAAAAATAAAGATTTAGATTTAATAAAACTTTATATAGAATCACTACCACCTTTATTAACGCCAGAAGAGGAAAAAAAATATGCTTATTTAGCTAGTATGGGTAATTCTGAAGCAAAGAAAAAACTTATTGAATGTAACTTAAGATTAGTAATTTCTATTGCTAAAAGATATATGAATAAAGGTGTTGCTTTATCTGATTTAATACAAGAAGGAAATATAGGTTTAATTGAAGCAGTTAATCGTTTTGATTATTCAATGGGTACTAGACTTAGTACATATGCAACATGGTGGATAAGACAATCTATTAAAAGAACCATCTCAAGTACATCAAAAACAATTAGAATACCTGATAATACATTTAATGCTTTAAATAAAATGATTGCTGTTGAAAAAAGATTAACAGTTGACTTACAAAGAACTCCAACTGATATAGAATTAGCAAAAGAATTAGATATATCTCTTGATAAATTACATAATCTAAAGGAGTGTAAAATTGATACAGTGTCGTTATCTACCCCTGTAAATAATCAAGATGGTGGACAAGATGAATTAGAAAATTTTATAGAAGATAAAACAACTAATATTGAAGATGAAGTTTTGAGAGAAGAATATTTAAAAGAATTTAAAAAAGCTATTATTAATTGTAAATCTATAGATGAAAGACAAAGAGAAATATTATTTTTAAGGTTTGGAATTAATACAGAAAAACCATATAAATTAGAAGAAGTTTCAAAAAAATATGGTTTGACAAGAGAAAGAATAAGACAAATTGAGACTAAAGCTATAAGACGTTTGGCTCATGATAGAAATATCAGAAGATTTAAAGTTTTAGACTCAACTGAAGATATGATTCTTCCTATAACTTATTATGTTCCTAAAATTATATATAGGGATGATTCAAATAGTTATAGTAGAACAAAGAAATTTTATAAATAGAAAAGGGGATTTATTATGAAAAATATAATTGAAAAAGTTGATACAAATAAAATATTAGAATTTATAGAAAGTAATTTTAATGCTTCTAATAAAGTAGAGAAAGTAAAAGATTTTAGAAAGTTAGTAAATTATTTAGCTAAAGAAGATATTAAATTATCACTTGAAGATGCTGATACTTTACTTAAAAAATCAAGTAAACTAGTTGATACCATAGAATTAATCCAAGAGGAAAATATAATCAATGTTTCAATTGATAGTATAGAAAACTTATTTTTAGCAAATGATTTATTAAAAGATATTAAAGATAATACATATCTTGTTGATAGTTCATTCATGCCAAAACTAGGTAAAAAGAATGATTTAGATACATTTAAACTATATTTAACAAGCATGCCTCGTTTATTAACATTAGATGAAGAAAAAGCATTAATAGAAAGAATATCACAAGGTGATGATGAAGCAAAAAGAATATTAGTTGAACATAATTTAAGATTGGCTGTTTCTGTTGCGAAGAGATATACAAATCGTGGTGTATCACTTCCTGATTTAGTACAAGAAGGTAATATTGGCCTTATGATTGCAGCTGATAAATTTAATAAAAATGAAAATTGTAAGTTTAGTACTTATGCTGTTTATTGGATAAAACAAAGAATAACTAGATATATAGCTGATAATTCAAGAACAGTTAGATTACCAGTTTATATGCACGATTTTATTAGAAAGGTAGAAACAACTAAAAAGAGATTATCTTTAAAAACAAATGGAGAAGTTACAAGAGAAGATATTGCAAATGCATTAAATGTTAGTGTTGAAGAAATTTTGAAGGCTGAAAAATATAGTTCTGGTTGTGTATCATTAGAAACTAAGATAAATCCAGGAGATGAGTCTGATTCTTCTGAACTAAGTACTTTTGTAGCAGATGAAAATGCGTTCTTTGAAGGTAAAGTAATAAAAGATGTTTATTTAGAACAATTAAAAGACATAATATTCAATGGAAGTGCAATAGATGAAAAGCAAAAAAAAGTACTTCAATATAGATATGGTTTTGTTGATGGTGAACCTAAAACTTTGGAAGAAGTAGGAAAAGTATTTGGTGTAACAAGAGAAAGAATAAGACAAATTGAAGCTAAAGCAATAAGAGCATTAGGAAAAAGTGGTACATTAAAAGAATTTAGACCTGAAGAAAGAGATATAGATAAGAAAGACAGTTCTGTAACTAGAACTTACAGTCTAGCATTAAGAAATTAAATATAAATAAAACAGAGGAAAAATATGGATGATGTAGTAAAATTTATAGACAGTCTAAGTACATATTCTCATTCAAGTATTTTAAAAAGTTATAAAAAACTAATTAAGTATTTAAAAGATAGTTTTACTACTTTAACATTAGATGATGCATTAAATATATTTTCAAAATCATATGACATTAGTATTATTATTGGAACTATTAAAAAGTATTATAAAAGTTTGCTTGTAGATGCTGATGAGAACATGAAAAATCTATTTATGGCATATGATATTTCAAAAAAAGATAAAGAAAACATACCTTATTTAAAAAATAATAGTGATATTGATTTACTAAAATTATATGTATCTCAACTACCAGGTCCTTTATCTGAACAAGAATTAATTGATGCATTAACTAAAATGATAGATGGTGATGAAAAATATATTGATATTATTGTTGAACATAATTTAAGATTTGTGGTGTATCTAGCAAAATCTTGTATTAGAGATGGAATTTCAATTTTTGATTTAATACAAGAAGGAAATATTGGATTAATAAATGCGGTTAAAAGATTTGATTCTACTCAAATGTATAAATTTAATAAATACATCGCTACTTATATAAGAGGATATATGTTATCATATCTTTATAATTATTCAAGAATGATAAAAATTCCAAATTATCGTTGTCAAATGTTTTATAAAATTGATAAAACTAAAGAAATATTGAAAAGTAAATTAGGGGATTTATCAGATGATGAAGTATCTAAATTTACAAATATTTCTATGAAAGATATTGAAGAAATTAAAAAATTACCTACAGAATTTGTATCTTTAGACGAAACATTAAGAGATGAAGAAATATCAAAAACTGCTGACTTGATTTCTATGGATAAAGAAACCTTAGAGGATACAATTATTAAAAAAATAATATTATCTGAAGCATTTGATTTGTTATTTGATGATTCTGTGTTAGGTCAAAGAAATAGAAAAATTATGTTATTAAGGTTTGGTTTTATTGATGGTAGAGTTTGGCAACTTGATGAAATAGGGGATCTCTTAGGTATAACAAAAGAAAGAGTAAGACAAATTGAATTAAGATTTTTAGGATTTTTAAGAAATAATGAAAATTTAAAAGAATATAAACTTACTAAAAATATAGATGAAGAAAATTATGGAATGTTTTTGAGATATATAATTTCTAATAGGAATGATTATCATTATTAAATAGGAGGAAAAATGAAGGAAATACTAGTTTATTTAGATAGTGAAATAAACTTGTCTGATGAAAAAAGTGCCATCGTGAGTATACGTAATATTATAAACTATTTTGATAGTTTATCTATTCAGTATGATCTTGAAACTTTAACTAATATATTAACTAAATCTAAAAAGTTAACTGATTTAATTAAATATATTTTAGAAAATAATATCACTATTTTTGATGATTGTTATCCTATAGATGATTTTTTACTTATTTATGAAATTAATCATAATAGAAAATTTGTTTTAAGTTGGTCTGAAAATGCTAAAGATGAAGAGTTAGATTTAACTAAGTTATATTTAGATCAATTACCAAAAAGATTAACTGAAGAGCAAGAAAAAATACTTATTAAAAAAATTCATACAGATGAGGCTGCTAAGAAATTATTTATTGAATCTAATTTAAGACTTGTTGTTTTTATAGCAAAGAAATATGATAATAAATTTTTGTCATTTTTAGATTTGATACAAGAGGGAAATATGGGACTTATGCATGCTGTGGACTTATTTGATTGTGAAAAGAATGTTAAGTTTAGTACATATGCAAGTTATTGGATTAAACAATATATAACAAGAGCAATAATAACAAAAACTAGAACTATAGGTTTACCATATGTAATAAGCACTCAAGTTTATAATGTTAGGCATGTTATTGAAGAACATGAAAAAAAGTATGGAAGTAAGCCTTCACTTGAAGAACTTAGCCATTTGACAAATATAGATATAGAAAAAGTTAAAACTATATTATCATTTAGTGAACATATTTTGTCTTTGTCTGATACAATAAATAATAAGAATAGTGAAGAAAGTAGTGAACTTATAGATACTATAGTTGATGATAAAACTTCTTATTTTGAAGATAATTTTATCAGACAAGAAACTAATTATGATATAAGAAGAGAATTATTCTCTTCTAGAAAATTGGATGATAAATCAAAAATTGTATTAGCTTTAAGATATGGTCTTTATGATGGTACATATAGAACATTAGAAAGTGTAGGTAAAATACTTGGATATACAAAGGCTAATATTAGTAGAATAGAAATAAAAGCATTAAGAATATTAAGAGCTTCAAATATAATGAAAGAACTTGCTGATAAAGATATTTGTTATGATGAATCACCTGTTAAAACAAATTTTTCAGTTACTAAGAATTTTAAAAAAAGATATGATTAATAACATAACCATATCTTTTTATTTTACTTTGTTATATTCATTTTCTAAATCAATAAAGTGTTCTTTTAGATAATCTATATCTTTATCTTTTGATTTTAATAAATGAACATATGCTCTTTGTGCTAATTTAGTAAATCCTTTTTCTTTAGAAATTTTTTTGAATTCTTCTAGTGCATTGATATAGACTTCTAAATCAATAAAGTTGTTATCTTTTATTTTATTAATTCTTTCGAAACAATGTACTAACTCGCTATTAACATTTTCTTTTTTGTCTTCTATGAATTCTCTTACAGTATTTATAGTTTCTTCAACTTTTGATTCTTCTTTTGGTTTTTCTTCTTCGATATCATTTTTCTCATCGATAAATTGTCTTTCAATTTCAGTGTTTTTTTCTATAATATTTTCGTTTTGACTTGCTTCTTTTTTATTATTTGACTTAGTTTCTTCAGTTGTTTCCTCATTTTTAATATCTTGTTTTTTATCATTAGCATTACTACTATCTATCAAAAACTTTTTAAGCATATTTTTTAATGAAGCACCATTAACTGGCTTTGATAAATAATCATTAAATCCATATTTAAGATATTCTTCTTTAGAACCTTCCATGGCATTCGCAGTTAATACTATAACTGGTGTATTAGTGTTTTTATCTTTTTCTATTTCTTTAATATGATTTAGAACTTCAACTCCGTCCATTTCAGGCATCATATGATCTAAAAATACTATGTCATAATTATTATTTTTAAATAGTTCTAATGCTTCACTTCCTTTAGTACATGTATCAATCTTTGCATTAGTTTTCTTTAATAATCCTTTGAATACAAGTAAGTTTGTTGAGTTATCATCGACCGCTAAAATATTAACATTTGGAATATTTAATTCATCTTTTGTATTAAGTGTATCTGCTGGTTTTTCTTCTTTTACAGTATCTTGTACTACTTTTGATTCTACGATTGAGTGAGGAATTGTAACTTTGAAACATGATCCGACTCCCACATCACTTTCTACAAAAATACTACCGTTCATTGCATCAATTAATTTTTTAGTAATCGCAAGACCAAGTCCTGTTCCTTCAAACACCCTATTTTTATCTTCTTCAAGTCTTTTAAATGAGGTGAATAAATTCTTTTTGTCTTCTTCTGTAATTCCACACCCAGTATCTCTTATAGATATAATAACATTTATATTTTTTTTATCTACACTTTCATAGTCGGCTGTTACTTTTATTTTACCAGCTGATGTGTATTTAAGTGCATTATCCATGAGATTAAGTAATATTTGTTCAATTCTCATTTTATCACCATTTAAAATATTTGGTAAATCATCATTTATTTCAACGCTTAATTTAAGACCTTTATTCTCAATTTTATTTCTTAATAACTCAGTTGTATTAATAATAGTTTCTTTTAAATTATAATTAGCTTTATTAATATCTAATTTTCCAGATTGAATCTTAGAAAAATCTAAAACATCATTAATAGTATTTAATAGATTATTACCAGCCTCATCAATATTTTTAGAATAATCTTTTATTAATTTCATATCTGTTTCATTATAAAGCATTTCATTCATTCCTAGTACAACATTTAATGGTGTTCTTATTTCATGTGAAATATTTGCTAAAAAGTTTTCTTTTGCTTTACTTGCATTTTCTGCTTCTATTTTAGCAGATTCTAATTCAGATATCATTTTATTTTTTTCAGTTAAATCATGTATTACAACTACATGTCCAATAATATCACCATAATTATCTACAACTTTTTGTATTGATAATTCACATATTGAATTGTTTAAACTACATCTATATTCTTTACCAGTATTATTTTCATTTAATATTTCACTATCACTATCAAAGATATCTTCTATTATAACATTAGTATCATTTTTTGTTATACCAAGGAAATTACAAGCACTATCACTTGCTAATGATAATTTATTATTTGAATTAAAAACTATTATAGGAAAGTTTGACATATGAAATATATATTCTGCGATATTTTCAACTGATGTTGAATTTTTAATTTCATAGTTAAGTGCACTATATATTAAACATACTCCAAAGAATTGTGTTATTGTACTTCCTGGGAATGATATAAGCCCTAAAGCAGGGAATACAGTGTCTAATGTAGCACCTACTGCTAACATAATAGCGTATAATAAAATAGTTCTATATGTGACTCTTTTACGCTTTAAATTAGTTCTTTTTCTAAATTTTCTAATAGTTATTAAAATTAAAATTAATACGAATACAAAATACACATTATATAAAGTAACCCAAAAGTTAGTATTAAAACTATATGCCATTCCATAACTAGTTAATTCAAATGATTGAACTTTTGGATCTATTATAAATGGATAAATGAAAAATCCAAAAAGTCCAGTGTATTTTAACAATTTTTTTTCTTTGTTTGTTGAGTCAGTTAGATATCCAAGTAATGTAAGACCAAAATAAATGTATGGAAAAACTCCGATCATCCCTAAACTTCTACATAACCATGCTTTGTCTGATGTTTCTTGTATTATTAAAAAACCAAATCCAAAACTCCATATTGCGCTGCTTATACAAAATAAAAAATATCTTCTATTTTTTTGATTTTTAGGATTTTTATTATAATAATTATAACCTAAAAAAAGTGAACATACAGCAAATGCAAATATAATATAAGATAGAATAGTACTCATTTTATTTAACTCCTTATTATATATATAATAACATTAAAACTGTATAATTACAATTAAAACAGTGTTAATATTAGTATAAAAAAATATAATTTATTATGGGAAATATCAATATTTTTGAGTTAATTATTATTGGAATTAGTCTTTCAATGGATGCGGTTGCAGTTAGCATTTGCAAAGGTCTTTCTATTAAAAAAATAACTAAGAAGAATATAATGATTATTTCTAGTTATTTTTCAGTATTTCAAGCTTTTATGCCTTTTATAGGATATATTCTCGGAAATTCATTTGAAAGATATATTGTATCTATTAATCATTGGATTGCATTTTTAATACTTCTTATTATTGGAATTAACATGTTAAAAAATGTAAATAGTAATAACCTTAATGATAACATAGATTTTTTATCAATGTTACCTCTTGCTGTTGCTACTAGTATAGATGCTTTAGCAGTAGGAGTAACACTAGCTTTTCTAGACTCTAATATTATTATATCTTCATTAGTCATTGGAATAATTACATTTATTTTAACTTCATTTGGTGTGGTAATAGGTAATAAATATGGTAATAAATATGAAAAAAAAGCTCAAATATTAGGATCTTTAATATTAATAATACTAAGTTTTAAAATATTACTAGAACATTTAATATAATTATGCTAGAATAATGGCCAGGTGATGTTTATGGAAGTTCCTTTTGAATACTTATGTTTATTAGCATTAGAACGTTTATTAAAATATGAAAATATAAGACATATTAAAATAGAAACTTTATCAAAATATATTGAATGTATTAAAAAAGAATTTATGATTAGTTTTAATAGTGGAGAACCAGCATATAATGAAAAGGGTATTAAAAGAAATTTTAAATTTGAAAGTTTTGATTTTGATGAAAAATTAAATGACTTACTTAATGATTATGGAGATATAGTATATTTAGATGGCAATAATTTAGTATTAGATGATTCAATTGATTATGATATGTTAGAAGGTATTTTAGATGAATTTAATGTCTCTACCAGATTTAAAATTGTTTTTTTTAATGATAGTTGTCGTAAAATATTAGGTATTAATACCATTTTAGGAACTTTAATGAGTTATAGTTTATTTGAAAGTCAGTTGCAAGAAAAATATATTAAATTACCGTTTTCAACAGATAGAAAAAAAGCATTATCAGAACTTAAGTCTTTAATGATATTTAGAGAGTTGTTTCTTAATAAATTAAAGTCATTAAATAGGTCTGAATTAGAATGTTATTATGATGAGTCAAATGAATTTATTAATATGAGTCAAGATGATTATATTGACTATCCAATTAATTTAAATTTTTGGTATCAAAGTATGTATTATGATAGTGATGAACCATGTGAAATAGATGATATTTTATATGATATATATCTATATTCTTTATTTAGTAAAAATGATATTAGTTCTGTAAAAATTGGTATGGAAATAAGTAAAATATATTCAGAAAGTTTAGATACTTCTGAAGATGTTGATTATTTTTTTAAAGAATTTCTTGATCAAATACCTGATATTGATTCTAATAATTTTTTGGACGATGATGTTTCTGATGAATTTATAGATGATGATTCAGGAATTATTGTAAGTGATGAAAACTTAGATTATTTGTTTTATTTAACATTAATAAAAAAGATAGATGAGTTTGTTTTGAAATATGGAGGTTCTAGTGAACTGATTGTTAAAAGACAAAAATTATTATATTCTTTAGATAACTCTAGTCTTTGCTTATATGAAGATGGTAATATTGATAATATGATAGAGGAACTTAAAGAACAAGCAGACGATTTTAGATTACCTTTTTATAAAACCATTATCTATTTTTTAACAGAAGAAGTATTTAATAATAAAATGGATAATAATACTATTATAAAATTATTATTGATATCATCTTATTATGATATTACTAAAGATGAAAAGATTAAAATGTTATTTAATAAAAATTCTAATAATAGATATTATGATTTATTTGAAAGAATTGTATTTAATAATGAAAAAACATTATCGCTCGGATAATGTTTTATTTTGCTATAATACAGTTGGTACTAAGAAATAAATCAAGAAAAGTATTACAACTATTAGAGTGATAAGTGTAATTTCTGATTTTGGTTTATTCTTTTTCTTCTTTAATTTATATAAGATTAAGTTTATTAAATAAATAATAATATCAATAATAAAGAACATAAGTATACCAATACCAATACCATCTGTAATAGAGTATCCTAGTATCATTGTGATAATTGTTAGAAAGGCTGGTACTGAATTTTTAACATTTTCAAAATCAATATTTATTACATTTTTCATCATTAATACACCTACATATATTAATGCACTAGCAGCAGCAGAAGATGGAATAAATGCAAATATTGGAAATAAGAAAATTGATAAAAAGAATAATAATGCAACAACTAATGCTGTGAGACCAGTTTTTCCTCCTGCTGAAACACCAGTTCCACTTTCTACAAATGTTGTAACTGTACTAGTACCAAGAATTGATCCTGCCATAGTAGCAGTACTATCAGATATCATTATTTTGTCATAATTAAGTGGTTTTCCATCATCATCCATAAGTTTTGCATTTTGACAACATCCAACACAAGTTCCCATTGTATCAAACATATCAATCATTGCAAATGTAATAGTAAGCATTATACATGTTAATAGTGAACCTTCTGGAAAATTAAATCCTTTTGCAAATGATAAAAATACTGTATTATCACCACTAAAGAATGCTTGGAAGTTTTCCCAGAATTTCCAAGATATACCATCAATCTTACCAATTAAAATATCAAGGTTAGCAACTCCTAATGGAATAGCTAAAATAGTTGACGCTAAAATACCTATTATTATTGAACCTTTAATATTATGGTGAGAAAGCACTGATATTACAATTAAACCAAATATAGCAACAATTGCATTAGAACAATCTCCACCTTTTGCCCATAAACTAGTATTGTTAAAGTCAACTAATTGTAAAAGAGTAAACTCATTATCAACAATTATATGAGCATTTTGAAGTCCAATAAAGGCAATGAAAAGTCCTATTCCTACTGGGATACTAAGCCTTATAGTTTTAGGCAATCCATCAAATATTTTTTCTCTTAAAGAAATTCTTTTTCCATGTTTATCTTTGCCACATGGAATAATAGATAACAATAAGAATAATATTCCACTAACAAATACTAAAGCCATTGCATTTCCATATGAAAATGTAAAGCCCATAGCACCACCAATTATAGAACCTACCATAGCATTAAGTCCCATACCTGGTGCTTGAGCAAGTGGCATTTTGGCTAATAATGCCATTAAAAGAGTACCAATAACTGCACCAAGAGCGGTTGCAATAAACACACTAGAAAATCTTGGATCAGTAGTACCACCCCAAAGAATATTATTTGGGTTTACTGTTAGAATGTAGGCCATCGCAAGAAAAGTAGTTAGTCCTGCAAATACTTCTATTTTAACACTAGATTTATATTTACTAATGTTAAAAAAAGAATCTAATTTGCTTCTTTTTGTTTTTTTCAAAAAAACACCTCCTAATATTTTTGAAAATAAAAAGTCTTACACATTTTTATGTAAGACTATAAAAGCAAATAAGAAAGAAAAATAATATTGAGAATGCTGTCATAGTCCATTCAATTTTGGGAACGGGTAGAAACATTTGAACCATTTTTTCAAATATATATGACTGTTTATTTTCAATATAATTATTTCATATTTTTAACTTAAAATCAATATAATATTGTGTTTTTTAAAACAATTATTTATAATATTAAAAGGAGGATGTTATGAAGAAAATTATAATTACAATATCTATTATTTTTTCATTATTTTTATTAACGGGTTGTACTAAAACAGATGCAGAGAAATTTAAAGAAGAATATGAAAGTATAAATAATAAAGAAATATATGGAAATAAAGCAAGGGAATTAAATATTGATAAAAACAATAATATTGTTTATAAAAGTGATGAAGAGATAGTACAAATGATTAAAAATAAAGAAACATTTGTGGTTTATTTTGGTTTTCCTAAATGCCCATGGTGTAGAAGTGTATTGCCATCATTACTTGATGTTAGTAGTGATTTAGGGTTAGAGAAACTTTATTATGTTGATGTATCTGAAATTAGAGATACTCTTGAAATAAATGATAGTGGTGAAATTGTGACATCAAAAAAGGGTAGTGATGCTTACTATGAATTACTTGAGTTATTAAATTCTGTTCTTGAAGAGTATACACTTGAAAATAAAGATGGTGAAGAAGTTAATACAAATGAGAAAAGAATATATGCTCCGAATGTTGTATCTATAGTTAAGGGTGAGGCTAAAGAATTAGAAACAGGTATTATTAATGAATTAACAGACCCATATATGGAAATAACTGATGATATGAAAAAAGAAATGTATAATAGTTTTAAATGTGTTATTAAATGTACACTTGATGCTTCTAAAACTTGTAGTGTAAATAAGGCTTGTTAGATACTATGGAACTTATTAAATTAGGTGAAAAAACTTATTATATTAAAAACAACACAAACATAGGAGTATATAAATTAAATGATAATGACGTTGTTTTAATTGATTCTGGTTTAGATGAATCAGTGGGTAGAAAAATACTTAGAATAATTAATGAAAATAACTGGAATGTTAAATACATTATTAACACTCATTCCCATGCTGATCACACAGGTGGTAATAAGTTTATACAAGCAAGAACTAATTGTAAAATTTATGCATCTACAATAGAATGTGATATAACAAATCATCCAATACTTGAACCTACTTATTTATATGGGGCATATCCTTTTAAAGAATTAAGAAATAAATTTTTAGAAGCAGAAAAGTCTAATTGTGAAGAATTATTTGACATAGAAGGTCTTGAGTATTTTACATTAAATGGTCATTCATTTGACATGATAGGTATAAAAACTAGTGATAATGTTTATTTTATCGCAGATGCATTATTTGATGAAAAAACTATTAATAAATATCATATTTCATATTTAAATAATGTTTCTGATTTTATTAATTCATTAGATAAATTATCAGAACTAAATGGGTGCTTTGTACCTTCACATGCAGAGGTATCAAATGATATAAAATCTTTAATTAAACTAAATAAAGATAAAACATATGAAGTACTTGATAAAATTCTACTTATATGTAAAGAAAATATAACACTAGAGGATATTGTAAAGAGTATATTTGACACTTATAGTTTACAAATGAATTTGACACAATATTATTTGATTACTTCAACTATTAAAGCATATTTATCCTATCTAATAGAATTAAACCAAATTAAATATGAATTTATAGATAACAAAATGTATTTTAAAGTTATTTGCCAATAATTGGAACTTTATATAACAAAAAAGTAAACAAAATAATATTAGGTGATCTTATAAAAAAATTAATACTAAAATTATTTATTTTATTTTGTTTATTCTTTTTATTTAATATAAGTGATATAGATTCTCATAATGAAAAGAAACTTATTTATGATGTATCTAAGTTATATGAAAAAGATAATTATTTAATATATTTTAAAAATTTGAACTCTAATGAAATAGATAAATTTAAAAAATATAATATTGAAATACTGAGTTATTTAATTGATGATAAAAAGTATTATGCTAGAAATAGTGATATATTAATAAATGAGTATACAAAAGAAATGAATGAAGAGCAAAAAGCATCGTATGCAGTTAGTGGTGTTAAAATCAATGCAATTCATATGGTTTGTACAGTAGAAGAATTAATTAAAATTGAAAAAGATTTTAAAGTATATTAATTCTTTTTTTTTAAATAAAAATGTAATATAATAGACTTGGTGAAGAATATGAAAAAAGATTACATTATAGATGGAAATGAAGCTTGTGCGATGGGTTCTTATTTATTTAGCGAAGTGTGTGGTATTTATCCAATAACACCTGCTAGTCCTATGGCTAGCTTAACTGATAAATGGAGTAGCGTAGGTAAGAAAAATTTGTTTGATGATACTGTTAAAATAATAGAAATGCAAAGTGAAGCAGGTGCGATTGCTGTTACTCATGGGGCTTTACAAGCAGGAAGCCTTGCAACAACATTTACTGCATCACAAGGTCTTCTTTTAATGATACCTTCAATGTATAAAATAGCAGGAGAAATGCTCCCTTGTGTTATTCATGTTGCGGCAAGAAGTCTTGCAACACATGCGCTTTCTATATTTGGAGATCACCAAGATGTTTATGCTACTAGACAAACTGGATTTTGTATGCTTGCATCATCTTCTGTGGAAGATGCTTATTATATGTCAATAGTTAGTCATTTATCTGCACTTGATGGTTCTTTACCATTTTTACATTTCTTTGATGGTTTTAGAACAAGTCATGAACTTAATAAAGTTTCTCTTGTTAATGAAGGAGAAATTAGAAATTTAATTAATTATGATAAAATATACGAATTTAAAAATAGAGCATTGAATATTGGAAAAAAAATAACTCGTGGTACTTCTCAAACGGGAGATGTTTATTTCCAAAATACTGAAGTTAGAAATACATATTATGATAAAATGCCTTTGGTAGTATTAAAGAATATGGAAAAGATTAATAAGTTAGCAGGTACTAATTATAAACCATTTAATTATTATGGACATAAATATGCTACTAAGGTTATTATTGCGATGGGTAGTGTTTGTGATACAATTAGAACAGTTGTTGATAAATTAAATAATCAAGGAGATAAAGTTGGTGTGGTTGAAGTTCATTTATATAGGCCATTTTCAAAAGAATATTTACTTAAAGAATTACCTATGTCTACAGAAGTTATTGCTGTGTTAGATAGAACTAAAGAACCTGGAAGTGTAAAAGAACCATTATGTTTAGATATAATTGAAGCTGTTAAAACAAGAAATATTAGAGTTTATGGAGGAAGATATGGTTTATCTTCTAAAGATGTCTCATTAAAAGATATAAATGCTGTTTATGAAAATATTTCATTAAATGAACCAAAAGATAATTTTACAATTGGCATTAATGATGATGTTACTCATTTAAGTTTAGAACCAGTAGAAATAAATATAGAAAAAGATTATAAAGAAATTAAAGTATATGGATTTGGTTCTGATGGTATGGTTGGAGCTTCTAAGAACTTTATGAAAGTTTTAGGTCAAAGAGATAATGTTTATGTACAAGGTTATTTTGAATACGATTCTAAAAAAAGTGGAGGAGTTACAATCTCACATTTAAGAGTTGGACCATCTAAAATAAAAGCACCTTATTTTTTGACAAATCCAGATTTTATTATAGTATCTAAAGACATATATCTAAATAGATATTATTGTTTAAAAGATATAAAGAAAGATGGAACACTTCTAATATCTAGCAATAAAAATGATAAAGAATTAAATGAATTAATAAATAATGATAATAAAAAAGAAATATTAAACAAAAATATTAAAGTTTATATTGCTAATTTAGATGAGTTAAATGATAAATATTCATTAAAAGGTAAAATCAATAATATTATGTGTTCTTATATGATTAAGATTGTAGGATATTCAAGTGGTGAAATAAATGACTTTAAAAAATTAGTTGAAAAAACTTATTCAAATAAGGGTAATAAAGTAGTACAAAATAATATAGATGCGATTGATGAAGCAAATAATTATTTAGAGGAAATTGATAATAAAATATTTACTCTTAGTTATGAAAATAATAATAGTAAAAATATAACTAATGAAATGTTAAAACTTAGAGGAAATATGCTTTCAGTATCAGACTTTGAAAAATATAAAGATGGTACTTTTGAAGGAGGGACTGCCTCTAGCGATAAAAGAAAAATATCATCATTTGTGCCAAAATGGTGTAAAGATAATTGTATAGAATGTAATCAATGTGCATTTGTTTGTCCACATGCATGTATAAGACCATTTTCACTTACTGATAATGAGCTTATTGAATCTCATATAGATAAAGTTGAAACAATAGAAAGTCTTGGAGAAAAAGATAAAAATTTCTATATGGCAATATCAGAATCTAACTGCACAGGCTGTGGACTTTGTATGCAAGCATGTCCAGGTAAACATGAAGAGAAGGCACTTATCGAGGGAAAATATAGCGAAAGAAAAGATAGAATAGCAGATTATTTATTTGATAATCATGAGAATATAACTCCATTTAATAAATATACTGTTAAAGGAATTGGATTTCAAAAACCATATTTTGAGTTTTCAGGAGCATGTGCTGGTTGTGGTGAGGCTGGATATATTAAATTATTAACAATGCTTTATGGTAAAAATATGGTTATAGCTAACGCTACAGGATGTTCATCTATTTATGGAGCATCTTTGCCACTAACACCATATAAAATTCCATGGATGAATTCATTATTTGAAGATAATGCTGAATTTGGATTTGGCATATATAATTCTTATAAAAATACAAGACAAAGAATTAAAAAAATAATGTATGAAACAAGAGA
The DNA here is from genome assembly GCA_016302505.1 of Bacilli bacterium. GTDB lineage: Bacteria > Bacillota_I > Bacilli_A > RF39 > UBA660 > CAG-1000. The sequence goes on along the minus strand of JAEDNL010000011.1, from coordinate 7,390 downwards.
TATAGTAGATCCTGAAATAAAAGCAACTTTCAAAGAATGGATAGATAATATGGATGATGATGATTTAACTTTTGCGATTAAAGATAAATTATCAAAAAGTGATATTCCAAAAGAATTAAGAGAATTACTTGATTATATTCCAAGTAGAAGTGTATGGATTATAGGAGGAGATGGCTGGGCTTATGATATAGGATATGGAGGTCTTGACCATGTTCTTCATAGTAATGAAAATATTAATATAATGGTACTTGATACTGAAGTATATTCAAATACTGGAGGACAAAAATCTAAATCAACTAGAGTTGGTTCAGTAGCTGAATTCTCAGCAAGTGGTAAACTTGAAAATAAAAAAGACTTATTTAAAATAGCAATGTCTATACCAAATGTATATGTTGCAAGTATTTCTATGGGTGCAAATCCTATGCAAGCAATAAAAGCAATTAAAGAAGCAAAAGAGCATGATGGACCTTCACTAATAATTGCTTACAGTACATGTATAGAACAAGGAATATATGGAGGTCTTAATAATTCACTAGATGAACAAAAATTACTTGTTGATATAGGTTATAATTTACTTATGAGATATAATCCTATTGAAGATAAATTAACAGTTGATTCAAAAGAACCAGATTTTACTAATTATGATGCGGTGTTTAGAAGAGAATTAAGATATAAAAATTTAGAGGTTAAAAATGAAGAAGAATTTGAAAATTTATATGAAGAAAATGTAAATTTTTCAAAGAAAAGGTATAACTATTTTAAAGATTTAGAAAATAAATAGTTTACACTTTTAAAAAAAATAATTGAATAATTCTAATTAAAATATTATACTAGTAGTGTAAACGGAGGCACTTATGAAAGAAATAATTGATTTATTAAAATCAAATAATATTGAAGAATTATGTAATTCTTATGGACTTAAAAAATTTCAAGCAGAAGTATTATGTGAAGAATATAACAAACTAAAAAATGATGAAGAAAAAGCAATGTCAATGGAAGTAGACCCATCAAATCAATCAACATTAATGAATGAAATTGTTGATAATATAATGTCAGGAGTTTATTTACAAGAAGAAGTAATTATTCAAATGGAAAAAAAATATATTGCTAAAAAAATAGAAAAATCTGATGATAGAATTTCATTTTTAATTGAAGAATGTGGCATGAGTGAAGAACAAGTTGAAGAATTTTTAGAAAAATATAATAGTGTTTGTAAAAATAAAAATGAACTTACTATGGCGGCTAATTATATAAGTGAAGAAAATAGTGCAACTGAATTATTAAATGAACTTGTTTCTATATATGATTCTAACGAAATGAAAAGTGTTACTATGTAAAAAAAACTAGGTTTTTGCCTAGTTTTTTATTGCAATAAAATAGGACTGTCCCCCCTGGAAACAGTCCGGAAAAAAGAATAAAAAGGGGTTGGCTAGTGTGATACTAGCACCAATTCGCCTAATAGTGAATTGGTAAGTCTATATACTAAAGTAAAAGTGATCGTTTGTCAAGTCTATTTTTAAAAAAAATATTTTTTTTATATTTTTAATTTATGTGATATAATCAGTGTATAGTAGTGGGAGTTATTATGGAACTAATGTGTCATAAAATACAAAATCCTTTAAATGATGATAACACTTTAATGAAAGTATTTGAGTCATATTCTAAGTCTATTAATGGTAGAAGTTTTTATGATGAACTTTTAAATATATCTCGAGATAAAAAAATTAATAATGAAGATGTATTTAATAAATTTTATGTATTTATGTATAATAATTGGAAAGATAGATTGATACACTATGGTAAAGAAAAAATAGCAGGTATTTTTCCACACAATAATATTACTGGATTAATTGAATACTTAAAATGGGCACCTAATCCTCAAACTAAAGAAGATGTAGATAAAATAATGACAGGTAAGTATAGCCAAATAACTGAAAACCTATATAAAAGTAGAGAAAATTTTGAACTTAGTGTCTTTAGATGGGATAGAAATAGTAAAGGAAAATGGTATTCATGCATAAGTGAAGATGTTTTTAATTATAAAAATAAACATATGGATGAAAATCATATACTATTTGTAAATGTAAATAAAGATCAAATATATAATTTTGCAGTGACATTTGTTAAAATATGTGATCAAGAACAACTTCCATATAATTTTAAATTTATATTAGCAGGACATAGAGATGATGAATTTCAAATATATGCTGATTCAAAACATTTAATAAAATATATTAATATTATTGAACAAATAAAAGAAAAATATCCATATCTTATAAATATAAATAAAGATGTACCTTTACTAACTGGTAAAATTAGTGATGGATTAAGTTATGGTACAAATAATCAAATAAAAGATGGGTTACCTTATCAAGATTATTTTCAATTAAGATGCAACTTAATATCAACATGTATAAATAGTACAACAGTAAATTATATAAGAAAAAATAAAAATAGGAAACTAGATTATCATGGAATGAATATGTCTTTATATGAATTTTTAGCATTAAAAGCAAAAGATAATTATATTGAAAAGATGAGAGAAAAATTTGTATTGTTAACAACTAAAACTAATGAAAAAGAAGCATCAAATGAATTAGGATTTACTCATGATGAATTATTAAATGTTACTTTTTCAGCAAATGTTTATTCTAAAATGATGATGAATCTTGATAAAAATCTTGATATTATAGCAAGATCTAATGGAGAATTTAAAAGTGAGGAAATAGATAGTCCAAGATACTTGATGGATATATTAAAAGAATTATCACAATACTTATATCAAATGGACAAAGATTATAGAGAAGCCTTTATAAATAATGTTAATATTGAATCGACAAATAATTCAATTGATAGATTTAATTTTTCAATATCATCGAATGCATCTGATTTAGAAAATATGATATATGAGTCAATTAGTGAAAGAGGAATGTATAGATAAAAAAACTATAAAAATTCCTTTTTTCATTTCAAAAAACTTAAATGTGTGATATAATATGTAAGAATTTACTTGGAGGTGTATTGTGGAAGAATTATCATCTATTAAAGGACTTGGTCCGAAAACATTAGAAAGTTTAAAAAATATTAATATTAATACTATTGAAGATTTAGTTTCTTATTATCCGTATAGACATGACTTAATAGTATTAAATGATATTAAACAAGCAGAAGATAAACAAAATGTAATAATAGAATGTATAGTTGATTCAGTACCTCTAACAAGACGTTTTAGAGCTAATATGACATCTCTAATGTTTAGAGCAATGTCTAATAAGAAAATGATAGCTATAATGATTTTTAATAGAGCATTTCTAAAAACACAATTAAAACCAGGAACAACAATAACAGTAATAGGAAAATATGATGCTTTAAAAAATACTGTAATTGCATCAGACATAAAATTCGAAAAAATTAAAACAGGTTCTATAGAAACAGTTTATCATTTAACAAGTGGTTTAACTTCTAAAACATTAAAAAAAGCAATAAATGAAGCACTTTTAAAATATGATAAATATATTGATTATGTACCCGATTATTTAAATGATAAATATAAATTTATTTCAAAAAAAGATGCAGTTAATTTAATGCATAATCCTACTTGTAAAGAAGATGTTAAAAAAGCATTGATAAAATTAAAATATGAAGAATTATTTTTATTCATGTTTAAAATAAATTATTTAAAAGAAGTAAATAAAATAAGTAAAACAGGTTATATTAGAAATATTGATCCTGAGGATGTTAATTATTTTATAAGAACACTTCCATTTGAACTTACTAATGATCAAAATAAAGCTGTTGAGGACATATATAATGATATGACATCAAGTAAAAGAATGAATAGAATGCTTCAGGGAGATGTTGGTTCTGGTAAAACTATTATTTCTATAATAGCAGCATATATAAATCATTTAGCAAAGTATCAAACTGCATTAATGGCACCTACTGAAGTATTAGCATATCAACATTATGAGACAATTAAAACAATACTAGAATCTACTAATATTAGAGTTGCTTTACTTGTTGGTAGTATGAAAAAGAAAGAGAAAGATGATATAGTAGAGAAGTTAGAAAATGGTAAAATTGATTTTATAATTGGAACTCACGCTTTATTAAGTGAAAATGTTGTATTTAAGAATCTTGGTCTTGTTATAACAGATGAACAACATAGATTTGGTGTTAATCAAAGAGCTAATTTAAAAAATAAAGGATTACTTCCAGATACTCTTTATATGTCAGCAACACCTATACCAAGAACATTTGCTTTAACAATATATGGTGATATGGATATATCTAATATTAAAACTAAACCTAAAGGAAGAAAAGAAATCAAAACAATTATTAAAAATGATAAAGAATTAGTAAGTGTTTATGAACTTATGAAAGATGAAATAGATAAGCATCATCAAGTATATGTAGTTTCTCCATTAATAGAAGAAAGTGATGTAATAGATTTAACTACTGTAAATGAAATTAAAAGAAATATAGATTTATATTTTAAAAAAGAAGTTAAATCTGCGATATTACATGGAAAATTATCAAAAGCTGATAAAGATAAAATAATGGAAGAATTTAAAAGTGGAAAAATAGATGTATTAATATCAACAACAGTAATAGAAGTAGGTATTGATGTTAAAAATGCCACTATGATGGTTATATATGATGCTGAAAGATTTGGCCTTGCTACACTTCATCAGTTAAGAGGAAGAGTAGGTAGAAATGAATATGATTCAACTTGTGTATTAATAGGAGATGAATCTTGTAAGAGACTTCAAGTATTATGTGAATCAAATGATGGGTTCTATATTACTGAAAAAGATTATGAGATGAGAGGAGAAGGTGATTTATTTGGCGTTAAACAAAGTGGAGATATGTCATTTAAAGTCGCTAATATCCATGCTGATATGAAAATTTTATTACAAGCAAGAGATGATTCAAAAGAATTTTTGTTAGAAAATAAAGATAATGGTTTTGAAAACTATAAAGAATATGCTAAAATAATAAGTGAAATGACTAATTTAGATTAAGGAGTGATAAGAAATGGGAAGAGCACATGAAGTAAGAGCTAAAGCAATGGCAGCAACTGCCGCTAAAAAATCAAAATTATATTCAATATATGCAAAAGAAATATATCAAGCAGCTAAAGGAAATCCAGATCCTACAAGTAATGATGTATTAAGAAGAGTAATTGAAAAAGCAAAGAAAGAACAAGTACCAGCAGATGTTATAAATAGAAATATTGAAAAAGTTAAAAAAGGAGTTTCAGAAAATTATGAAACTGTAGAATATGAAGCATTTGCTCAAGGAGGAAGTTCATTAATTATTAAATGTCTTACTGATAATTCTAATAGAACAATTAGTTTTGTTAAAACAGTATTTAATAAATGTGGAGCTAAAATGGCTAGTCAAGGTTCAGTTAGCTTTATGTATGAACATTTAGGTGTTATCGGTATTAAAGACCACACAGAAGAAGAAGTAATGGATGCATTAATTAATGCAGATGTTGATGTAAATGATATTGAAAATGAAAATGATATGATAGTAGTTTATACTGAAGTACAAGATTTAAATAATGCTAAAAAAGCTTTAGAAACAACATTTCCAGGTATAACATTTGAACTTGATGAAATTTCATATTTCTCAAAAGATAGTGTTACATTAAGTGGAGAAGATAAAGAAAAATTTGAAAAGTTACTTGCTATGCTAGATGACTTAGATGATGTAAGTAATGTATATCATAATGTAGAGCTATAATCTCTACTTTTTTATTGATTTAAATATTCTTTTATTATAAAATAATTATAGAGAGTAGGGATAATATGAAAAAACTATTAAAATTATTAATTATATTTGTGGTAGCATTTGGGTTTAGTGATATTAATGTTGATGCTGCTGCTAGTACATGCTGGAATATGGAAGCGAATGACTATAAGTGTGGTAAGTCTGAATTACAAAGAGTTTATAGTTATGTGACTAGCGGAAAAATAGGCAAACAGAGTTGGACAAAAGGTGAAGAAGTTGCAGCTTGTTATTTGGAATATAATGATACAGATAATTTTAAAGGCTATTTTTTCAATATTATGCCTGCATTTGGTAATACTTATCATGGTGTTACTTCTACTAAAGATAATTTAACTAATGCTGAAAAGAATGCATATTATCACGGTTCTGATGAAGACATGTATGCTATAGAAGATCGTATTGGATTTTTTAAAGATGATAATTATGCTGTAGTACAATTTGAATCTTCATGGAAAAATAAATTTAGTGATAAAACATGCCCAAAATATGCTGCTCATTACGTTTATTCTTATAGTCTTGCTGCTGTAGATTCAGGTACGAGTACTGATTATTATGGAGGAGAGATACAATTTAGTAATAAATTAGATGGAGTTACTGATTTAAAATTTGATCGTGGTACTACTAAAATGGCACTACTATGTTTAAGTAAAGATAAGTTTATTGAAGATAAAATTAATTCATATTTAAACCATATAAAGGAAAATATTGAATCAACAATAAAAGAAAACACTAAAAATGGTACTGTTAGTGATACTAATTCTATATATAATTCTATTTTAGAAAAAAATAAAGATGAAAAAGATAAAATAGAAAGTTTTATAAAAGAAACTATTAATCCAAATGATTCAAAAGATGGAACTGTATATTGTGAAGATTATATAGAAACTTTAAAAAAATCTATTTATTCTTCAAATATTACACAAGAAACAATTAACGATACTGTTTATTATTTAGCTGTTGACGCTTGCGTAGGAAATAATACAAAAGTTGGAAAAGAATTGAATAATGAAGAAAATTATAGAGATTATAAAAGAGGAGTAGCATCTTTACGACAAACAACAAATCCTGATTATGCTAAACATTTAAAAAATTATTTAAAGGGTAAAGGAGCTACTGACGAGCAAGTATCATGTATGGCAAAATATTTAAATATGGCTGAAAAAGTTTCTGAGCAAACAACACAAAATTTTAATAACTTAATAAGTTCAACGCAAAGCGAAATGATCGCGGCAAGGGACTGGATTGAAAAAGGTTTTACTGGTCCTGGAATAGATGAAAAAGATATGAATTGTGAAGAAATGCTTGGTAAAAATCTTACTAAAATATTAAAATTCGCCATTGAAGTTTTAAGTATAGTTGGTGCAATAATTGCAATAGTTAATGCTATGATATCTTTAATACCTGCATTAATTGCTAAAGATGCTGAAGCATTAAAAAAAGCACAAAGTAAATGTATTACAATGGCAATAGTTTTAGTTTTAATATTATTATTACCAACATTAATAACATTTATGGGCAATATTTTTGGATACGATTTAACATGTTTTAACTGGATGAAATAAAAAACTAATTGAAAGATAAAAAAAATCTT
>JAEDNL010000052.1 GCA_016302505.1 Bacilli bacterium | reverse complement strand
TTATAATGTTTTAATATTTTGTTTGTGTAGTGATAAGTCTTGTAATTCATCTTCTGTTTTTGATAGGGGTGAATTACCTTTTAAAAATGAATTTAAATAAATATTACCATTTATTGAATTATAAGTTTTATCATATCTTCCAACTTTTGTGTTATAAAAAGAATCTCCATAAATTCTTGCAATATTATTATCTAAAACAGAGTATCCTTTTTGTAAGAAAGTCTTAATAATACTTTTATCTTCTTCTTTAATAAAATAACCTGGGCTTGGTGTTATAATATACATACCATTTATTAATACATATTTGTCTTTAGTACAGTTATCTTTTATGAAAAATTGTCTATATGTTGGATCTACTAAATAATTTATAATACCATTTTCAGTATTTAGTTTTACTATCATAAATGTATGTCCTGTTATACCTTGTGTTATTACTTTTTGACTATCACATACATTATATTGAACATTTAGACTATTTAAATAATTACCAATAATAGAAATAGCGGTATCACATTTCCATTCAAATGAATAGTTATCTAAATCATTTGTTAGTTTTGATCTAGTAGCATAAATTAAATAATCTAAAAAATAATTAGCCTCTTCTTGAGTAAGTGGTATGTTTTTTTCTAGCTTATTTTCCATGATAGAAATAAAATCATAATTTATTTCTATTTTATTTGGATTAGATTCTATAATATAATTCATTATTACTCCTTTATTTTTTTATTAAAATTAGACATTTCTGTTTCATATTTATTATTTTTTGGTGCGTAGTATTTTCTTCCGATTAGTTTATCTGGCATATATTGTTGTTCTACCCAATAATTTTTATAATTATGTGGATATTTATAATTAGGAGATGTTGTTCTTATATGTTCTGGTATTCTACCAATATTACCTGATTCAGTGTCTTTTATTGCTTCATTTATTGCCGTTTCTGCTGAGTTGCTTTTGGGACTTAGTGCCATTTCTATTACGGCTACTGATAGTGGTTTTATTAATTCTGGATAACCAATTCTTTCACTTGCTTCTATAGATGCTAGAACTCTTTGTGGAAGTGATGGGTTAGCAAGACCTATATCTTCATATGCGATTACTAACATTCTTCTATAAATTGATTCATAGTCTGCACTTAATATTAATCTTGATAAATAATGAAGAGATGCATCTACATCACTTCCTCTTATGCTTTTTTGGAATGCTGATAGCATGTCATAATGACCATCTTCGTTCTTATCAGTAAAGAATGAAGGAGTATTATTAACTTCTTTTATATTATCTATTGTTACTTTATGATTAAAACCATAATATGAAAATTCAACTAAATTATAAGCATATCTAATATCACCATTTGATAGTTTTGAAATATATTTAATAGTTTTTGTGTCCATTTCAATATCAGTTAAAACATCTTTTACTTTTTTTAGTCCTTTTATTATATCTTCTTCTGTTAATGCTTTTAATTCTAATAATTGACATCTACTTCTAATAGCGGGATTAATTGAGTGATATGGATTTGAATTAGTAAGTCCAATCAAAGTAATGATACCACTTTCAATATAAGAAAGTAATATATCTTGTTTATCTTTATTCATTCTATGTATTTCATCTACTATTAATATTATATTTCCATACATTTTAGCTTCTTCTATTACTACTTCAAAATCTTTTTTACTATTAATAGTGGCATTTAACATTCTATATCTTATATTTAAATCATTAACTAAACTAAGCGCTATAGTTGTTTTACCACAACCACTATTACCATAGAGTATAATATTAAATAATACTTTATTTTTAACTAAATTTGATAGTACTTTATCTTTACCAATTAAATGAGTTTGACCAAGAACATTTTTTAAAGTATTTGGTCTTAATTTATTTTGTAATAGTTCCATGAACTCACCTCATACATATTTTATCAGTTTTAATAATAAAATGAAAGTATTAGTCATTTACTAGTCACATTGAAATGATATATTGAATATATATTATAAATAAGCTATAATTGTAAAGAGGTAAGGTATGAATAAAATTAAAATTAGGAGTATTATTATATTAACAATTACTATTTTTTTATTTTGGTATATTTTAAAAGATAATTTTGTTAAATCTATAAATATTATTTCTATGAGTAATAAATCATTAATATTATTATCAATTTTAATATATATAATTTATTTTATAGTTGAAACTTATTTATTGAAATTATTGATTGATAGGTCTTGTAAAAAGTATTCTTTTAAAAAGACTATTGAACTTAATATTATGACTAAATTTTTTAATGGGATAACACCTTTTTCATTAGGTGGGCAACCATTACAAATATATGAACTTAATAAAAATAAAGTACCTATAACTAAGAGTATACTAGTTATAGTAGAAAACTTTATAATATTACAAATAACTATGAGTATTATGATTTTAATTGCTTTATTATTTGGATATATTTTTGATTTAAAACCTAATAATTTTCTTTATATTATGACTTTACTAGGAGCATTTATTACTTTGTTTACTCTTTTTATTACACTATTTATATGTATTAAAATTAATCTTGCTAAAAAGATAGGTAAAGGAATAATAAATAGACTATATAAATTTAATATTATTAAAGATAGGGATAGTGTATTATATAATTGGAATAATAAATGTATTGAATATCAAAAAGGGTTTAAAAATCTTATTCAAGATAAGAGTTTTATTATTAAGTGTGTATGTATTAATTTTATATATATGATAGTGTTTTTTACGATACCGTTTTTTGCTTTAAAAGCATTAAATATTAATTTGAATATTAATATAATTTATATAATTATTCTTTCTTGTTTTGTGTATATTTCAGCTTCTTTTATACCTATACCAGGTTCTAGCATAAGTACTGAGTATGCTTTTATCCATTATATGTCTTTAATAGCTTGTGAGTCTATAGTTATTCCTGGGGTTGTTTTATTTAGAATTATTACTTATTATTTACCATGTATAATAGGTGGATTACTTTTTAATTATAAGGATAGTAAAAGAGCGTAGTGTAAAAATATAGTAAAAAAACTATTAAATTAGTTTTTTTTATTATATAATTATATTGTATGATAGATATTGAAAATAAAGAATTTATTGATGATTTTAGTAATTATTTAAGAATAGATAAGAATTATTCTTCTAATACAGTTGAGTCTTATATGAGGGATCTTAAATATTTTTTGTCATATGTTGATAAAGAAATATTAAATATTACTAAGAGAGATATTGATAATTATATATTACATTTACTTCCAAACTATAATGAAAGTTCTATTAATAGGATTATTGCTAGTATTAAAAGTTTTTATAAATATTTAGCTATATATAAGGGATTTATTAATGTATCTGAGGATGTAGAATGTTTACAAAGGAAAAAGAAACTTCCTAAGTATTTATCTATTGAAGAAGTTGATAATCTTTTAGATATTGAACTTAATACATCTTTTGATCATAGAAATAAAGCTATATTAGAACTTATGTATTCTACTGGTCTTAGGGCAACTGAACTTATTAATTTAGAATTAAATAATATTGATACAGTTAATATGATAGTTCATGTATATGGTAAAGGTAGTAAAGAAAGAATAGTGCCTATGTCTAAAATAGCTGTTAATTATTTAGATATATATATTAATAACTACAGAGATAGTTTATTTGTAAAAGGTAAACCTAAGACTGATGCATTATTTTTAAATAATCATGGCACTAAAATGACTAGACAAGGCTTATATAAAATAATTGGTAAAATAGCAAAAGAAAAGAATATTAATAAAGAAATAACACCACATGTTCTTAGACATAGTTTTGCTACCCATATGATAGAGTGTGGTGCGGATATAAGAAGTGTACAAGAACTTTTAGGACATGAAAATGTAGTAACAACTGAGATATATACTCATCTTGCGAATAACTTTATTAAAGATAATTATAATGAGTATTTTAACAGAAGTAAGAAAGAGGGCAATTAATATGTATGATAGAATATTTTTAGTAGTAATGGATAGTGTAGGAGTAGGAGCGACTGATGATGCATACAAGTTTAATGATGAGGGCGCGAATACTTTATTACATACGATTGCAGATCATTATAACTTAGATGTGCTTGAGAGAATGGGACTTACTACATTGGTTGGTAAAAATGCTTTAAAGACAGTTGGATATTATATGAGGGGTAAACCTATTAATCTTGCTAAAGATACATTAAATGGTCATTATGAAATGATGGGTATAGTACAAAAAACACCATATAAAACATATCCTGATGGTTTTCCTCTTGAGTTAATAAGTAAAATTAAAGAAATAACTGGAAGAGATGTTATAGGTAATGTAGTAGCAAGTGGTACACAAATAATAGAAGAATTGGGTCAAATGCAGATGGAAACAGGAGCATTAATAATTTATACATCAGCAGACTCAGTGCTTCAAATAGCTGCTCATGAAGATATTATACCTGTGGAAGAACTATATGATATATGTACTAAAGTACGTGAAATAACAAGTGATGAAAAATATAAAATAGCAAGAATAATCGCAAGACCATATATAGGAAAACCAGGTAGTTTTACAAGAACATCAAAGAGACATGACTATGCTTTAGATCCTCCACTTAATGTATTAGATCTTTTAGATAAACATAGAGTACCTACTATCGCTATTGGTAAAATATCAGATATATTTAATAATAAAAGTATTGCTATTAAAGTTAGAACTAAAGATAATATTGACGGTATGATGAAACTAATTGATTTTGCTAAAAGTGATAAAAAAGGATTTATATTTGCTAATTTAAATGATTTTGATATGCTTTATGGACATAGAAGAGATAGAGAAGGTTATTTAAAAGCATTAGAAGAATTTAATTATTATTTACCAATCTTACTTAAGAATTTAACTGAAAAAGATTTACTTATTATAACAGCTGATCATGGTAATGATCCTACTTATAGTGGAACTGATCATACAAGAGAAAATGTACCAATCTTAATGTATAATAAGAAATTTAAAGAAGGAAAAAGACTTAAAGATAGAGAAACATTTGCTGATATTGGAGCTACAATACTAGATAATTTTGATATTAGAAATATTTTAGGACTTGGAACTTCTATATTTGAAAGTATAAAGAACAATGAAAATTAATGATATATATGAAGTAACAATTATAAGTGAAGATATGGAAGGTAATGGAATTGCTAGAATAGATAATTTCGTTATCTTTGTTTTTGGTGCATTAAAAAATGAAAAAGTTAAAATCAAAATAACTGAAATAAATAAAAGATATGCTAAAGGTAAAATAATTAATATATTAGAAAAAAGTAATAAAAGAAAAAGTGTGCTATGTCCTATATATGATAAATGTGGAGGATGTAATTTTTTTCACACAAGTTATGAAAATGAAAGAACAATTAAATTAAATGAAATAGAAAGAATATTTAATAGAAAAGTTAATTATTTAAATACAACTAATTCTTTAAATTATAGAAATAAAGTAACTCTTCATATTAAAAATAATAAGATAGGTTTTTATGATACTAAAACTCATAATATATGTTCATTTAATACATGTTATTTATTAAATCCACTTATTAATAAGACAATTGACAAAATCAAATCATATGATTTGAATAATATAGATGAAATAATGATAAGAAGTGTTAATAATGAAGTAATGATTAATATTATAAGTGATATCAAAAACTTAGAACTTTTAAATATTGATGTAGACTCTTTATATTTAAATGGTAAATTTATTAAAGGAAAAGAATATTTAATTGATAATATAAATGGTTTAAAGTTTTCGATTTATCCAGATAGTTTTTATCAAATAAATAATGAAGGAATGATTTCAATCTATAATAAAGCTAAAGAATATATAGGAAGTGGAAAAAGTTTACTTGATTTATATTGTGGTACTGGTACGATAGGGATATGGATGAGTGATAAATATAATAAAATCACTGGAGTTGAAATAAATGAATCAAGTATTAAGAATGCTAATATAAATAAAAAACTTAATAATATAAATAATATAAATTTTATTTGTGGTGATGCTAAAACTATAAAAGGAGAGTTTGATTCTATTATAGTAGACCCACCTAGAAGTGGACTTTCAAAAGACGTAATTAAATATATAAATAATTCTAATTCTAAAGTATTAGTTTATATTTCGTGTAATTATAAGACATTAAAAAGAGATATAGAACTACTTGATAAATATAATTTTAAAGATATGTCAATTTGTGATATGTTTCCAAGAACTAAGCAT
>JAEDNL010000051.1 GCA_016302505.1 Bacilli bacterium | reverse complement strand
AAAGAAGTCAAAATCAATTTAAAATTTAAAGTGTTATCTTATCTTGCAAGTACTATTAAGGCTTAAAAAAATACCACATACGAAAGGCAACCCCTTATTTTTTTACCACACTATAAAGGGCAACTGGTGTAACATTACCTTTTATTAGCTATGGTGGTTCATCTTTATTAGTAAGTATGATATCTATAGGTATAATTCTTAATGTTAGTGATAAAGAATAGTGTTTATAAAATATTCTTGTAATATAATTTCACTTGCAAAATTTTACTTATGAATCATTACTAGAATATTCACTAAAAAAATATCTAAAAAGCATTAGACCTTTTTATAAACAAGATTTGATTAAAGTAATAACAGGTATTAGAAGATGTAGTAAGTCAGTTATATTAACTCAAATAATGGATAAATTTAAAATAAGAACAGATAATGTATATTAATTTTGAATTTGCAGATTATATTGATATCACTGATGCTAAATAACTAAACAATTTTATTGAAAAAAAGTCAGCTAATAAAAATGAGTATTATGTATTTTTGATGAGATTCAAAATGTAAATAATTTGGAAAAAGCGGTAAATTCGCTTGAGTCTAAATACAAAGAAAATATTTTAATATTTATTACTGGTTCTAATAGTGATTTAATTTTATGAGAGTTAGTAACTTATTGTGTGTGGTAAAAGATTACTAAATGGAAAATATAAATATTATTTGACTGATTTAGGTTTAGGCCAAGAAACAAACAATGAAAGGAAAAAAAGGGAGTATACTTAGAAAATATTGTTTATAATGAATTAATTTCTAGAGGTTATGATGTTAAAGTAGGAATATTAGAAAATGGTGGGATAGATTTTATAACAACAAAGTTTGAAGAAAAAGAATATTATCAAGTAATTTATCATTTGAATGATGTATTGATAGAGAATTTGGTGTTTATTATAATGTTCAAGATAATTTCCTAAGTATATTTTGATAATTATGGTTTTTAATATCAATAAAAATATTAATAGTTTACATTTATTAATTTATAATGTTATAATTTGTATGGTGAAAAGTATGAAAAGAGTTAAATATATACCATTAATAATAATATTAATTTTAATATCAAGTTTATTTTATTTAAATAGTAAAAGTTATATATTAAATAAATATAATCATTTTAGTAAAAGTAATAACTATGAAAGACTTTACAATTTATTTGCTTTTAAAGATAATAATTTAATGTCTATTGATAAATTTAAAGAAGTATATAAAAATAATAAGAATAATATAAGTGTTATTAATGTATCTAAAAGATTATTCTTATTTAATAATTATAAGCTTAAATTTAATAGTGGAGTAGTTAATAATATAGAACTAGTAGTGCCATCTAAAAATAATGTTTTAATAGATGGAAAAGACATAGAAAAGTATTTAGTAGAAGATAAAGAATATGAAATATATAAAAAGTATATCATAGATGAAATGTTTGTTTCTAAATATAATATTAGTATTTCTAATGAAAATACTAGTATGGAAAAAGATATTATTCCTAATAAAAAAACATATACATTTGAATATGATAATCCTAAAATAAGAGTATATATGTTTAAACAAAAGGATTGCCCTCATTGTATAGAAGAAAGTGCATATATGAAAGAATTA
Source organism: Bacilli bacterium (assembly GCA_016302505.1). Taxonomy (GTDB): domain Bacteria; phylum Bacillota_I; class Bacilli_A; order RF39; family UBA660; genus CAG-1000. The sequence goes on along the minus strand of JAEDNL010000051.1, from coordinate 4,655 downwards.
TTAAATGAATATGATGATATATTTGAGCTTGTTAGTTATGAATATACAGATCAATATGATTTATTTATGTCATCACTTAAACATTTTAATATTGAAAGAATAGGTTATCCATTAACTGTTATGGGAGATGACTTTGTGTTTGGATTTGGAAGTAGTGATAAAACTAAAATTAAAAGAAAGATATTTGAAGCATATAGAAATAAAAAAACTAATTATGTTGATACGATTAAGTAGGTGTTTATGAAAGAATTTGAAACTGAACTTTATAATAAGGGAATTAATTTTATAGCGGGTATAGATGAAGTTGGAAGAGGTCCTTTAGTTGGACCTGTTGTTACTGCTGCGGTTATATTACCAAAAGATTTTTATGATGTGAGAATTAATGATTCTAAAAAACTAACTGAGAAGAAAAGAGAATTATTATATGATGTCATAATGGAAAATGCTATTTCAGTAGGAATTGGTATGTCTAGTTCTTCTGTTATAGATGAAATAAATATACTAAATGCTACTAAAAAAGCTATGATAGAAGCAATAAATAATCTAAGTGTTAAACCAGAACATTTACTTATAGATGCAGTTAAATTAGACATTGATATACCACAAACATCAATAATAAAAGGAGATGCTAAAAGTGAGAGTATAGCTGCTGCTTCAATAATAGCAAAAGTAACAAGAGATAGAATGATGGTTGAACTTGATGAAAAATATCCAATGTATGACTTTAAACATAATAAAGGTTATGGAACTATAAAACATATAGAGGCATTATATAAGTATGGACCTATGAGTGAGCATAGAAAAAGTTTTGCTCCAGTTAGTGATATAATTAATAAAAATTAAAAACTTTTTTTAATTTGTTTTTTATATTGATTTTTAAAATTTTATGTTGTATTCTTAATATGATAGGAGAGAATAAATAAGGGAATTAAATTTTTTTGATTTCCTTATTTTTTGAAGGAGGACCTTATGGATAAAGAAAAATTATCAGATAAAGAAGTGCTTGAAATATTAAAAAATAAATTAGTTAAAGGATCTAGTGTTAATTCATTATGTGAAGAGTTAGATATATCGGATTATGATTTATTTGGATATGTAAAGCAACTAAAAGATGAAAATATCAATATAACATTTAGTGATAAGGGAAGTGATATATCACTTATAATTAATAATCATCCAGATTATACAAAAGAAAATGAATATAAAATAGAATGTGATGATGATGAAATTAAAATAGGAGTAATATCTGATTTAAGATTTGGTTCTAAAAATGAACAAATAGCTATGTTAAATGACATATATAGAAAATTTTTAAAAGATGGAGTAAAGTATGTATTTATAACTGGTAATTTATTAGAAGGTAAGTATAGTGGTAATACCGACCATGATTTTGGTAAAAGTTTAATATATAATAGTGCAGAAGGTCAATGTGATCACTTAATAGATTTTTTTCCTAAGGTTGAAGGAATCCAAACATTATTTATAACTGGGGATACAGATCATACATGGAATAAAGAACTTAATGTTGGTGAGTATATTGCATCTAAAAGAGATGATATGACATATTTAGGTCCTAAGAGTTGCACAGTTTATATTAATAAATCAATTATTAGACTTGAAAATTTAAAGAAACAGGGAGAGGCTTATACTATTGCTTATCCTCCTCAAAAATATAGCAGAAGTTTAGCAAGTTATGAAGATTATGATTGTATATTCTTAGGAGGAACACTAACTGCACAAGATTTTCCTAAAATTAGAGATACAAGAATATTTACGATACCATCAGTAGTAGCAAGAACACCTAAAATGAGAAGTAAATCTCAACAAAATACAATGGGTTCTTATGAATTTGGACTTACATTTAATAAAACAGGAAAAATTAAAAGATTAACTAGTTCATTATCTCCATATTATGTACCTAGTAGTGAAAACTATTTAACTGTTAAACCGCTTGATATATCATTATCTGAAGATTTAGATATTATTGAAAATAAAAGTGCTATAACAAGAGATGAAAAAAAATTATTTGAAAGATTTGATAAATTATATAGATTAATGAAAAAAGAAGAGAGTTTTAATTCATTAAAAGATAGATTAGCTATGAGTAGTAATGAATTATATGGACTTATAGATATGCTTCAACAATATGGAAGAAATATAGAAGTAGTTGATATGGATGGAGAATTAGTAGTAAGGAAATATTTTCAAAAGAGAAAACATTATGAAATAAAGCCTCCTAAAGAAGAACTACATATGAAACAATTTGGAGTGGTATCAGATACTCATTATGGAAGCATTTGGTCACAACCAAGTATGGTAAATACTTTTTGTTATGAAGCATACAATAGAGGTATTACTGATATGTTTCATATAGGAGATATATCAGACGGAGATTATCATACTATTAGACCTGATTATGTCAAACATGTATTCTTATATGGTGCTACTGCGCATGTTGATTATACAGCTAAAACATTACCAAAATATCCTGGTATGAAATGGAAAGTAATATGTGGTAGTCATGATGAGAGTCATTCGTTTAATTATGGGCCTTTTGATTTTGGTACTGAACTTGAAAAAAGAAGAAAAAGTGATTTAGAATATATAGGTCAAGATAAAGGAATAGTATATTTTGATAAATGTAAAATAGAATTATTTCATCCAGGAGGTGGTACATCTCGTATATTATCAACTAAACCACAAAATGGAATAGATCAAATCCCATCAAATACTAAACCTAATTTATCATTAAGAGGACATTATCATAAAGTATATTATATGCTTTATAGAAATATTCATATGCTTCTTTGTCCATGTAATGTTGATCAATCAAGATTTATGATGAAAAATGAAATACCTAATTTAATGGGAGATTATTTTGTAACTATTTGGTATGATGATAATGGAGATATACAATATATAGAAACAGAACCAATGATTTTTGATCAATGCGATGTAAGAGAAAGAGATTATGAAAATCCAAAAAGAAATATGAAAAATAAAATACTTAAATTAAAATAGAAGCTTTCGCTTCTATTTTTTCATGGTAAATGTTTTTGCTTTTGCAAGTGATACATTGCTAATATCAAAAGATTTTAAATATTGTCTTAAAAAATTAAATTATTCATTATTAAAAAATGATTGAAAAATATATAATTTAGTGTTATAATCTAATTGTTAAGCGATGAAGGTATGATGGTAAAATACTGAGGCTATATATTAAGAGTGATTCTTCTAGAATAAATAAGGTGGAACCGTCCATAAGGACCCTTATGTTGTTTTAGAAGTTTTTGTTTTTTAAGGAGGAAATATGGAAAAAGAAATAACTATGGAAGAATTAACAAACTTCTGTAAAAACTATGGATTTATATTTCAAGGAAGTGAAATATATGGAGGACTTGCTAATACATGGGATTATGGACCATTAGGAAGTAGACTTAAAAACAATATTAAAGATGCATGGAGAAAGAAATTTATTCAAGAAAGAAGTAATGCATATGAATTAGATGCTGATATATTAATGCATCCAAGAGTATGGGAAGCAAGTGGACATGTTGATTCATTTGCAGATCCACTTACTGATTGTAAAAATTGTAAGACACGTCATAGAGCAGATAACTTAGTTAATGATTATACAGGTACAAGTATAGGAGATACTCTTTCAGATGAAGAATTAATTAAATATATAAAAGATAATAATATACCATGTCCTAAATGTGGTAAATGTGATTTTACTGATATAAGACAATTTAAATTAATGTTTGAAACATATAGAGGAGTAGTAAAAGATAATAAATCAATTGTTTATTTAAGGCCTGAGAATGCTCAAGGTGAATATGTTAATTTTTTAAATGTACAAAGAAGTATGAGATGTAAATTACCATTTAGTATAGGACAAATAGGTAAAGCATTTAGAAATGAAATAACTCCAGGTAATTTTACATTTAGAACTATTGAATTTGAACAAATGGAATATCAAACTTTTTGTAAGGAAGGTGAAGATAGTGAATTATATGAATATTTTAAAGATTATGGTAAGAAATTCTTTATGTATTTAGGACTAAGTGAAGATAAATTAAGATTCCATGATCATGATAAACTTGCATTTTATGCTAAAGCAGCATGTGATATTGAATATAAGTTTCCATTTGGATGGGGTGAGATAAATGGGACACATAATAGAACTAATCATGATTTATCAAGACATGAAGAATATAGTGGTGTACAACAAAGATATTTAGATCCAGTTACTAATGAAAAATATATTCCATATATTATTGAATCAACATATGGACTTGATAGAACTGTTTTAGCAGTATTATTTGAACATTATCATAAAGAAGTACTTGAAGATGGCGAAGAAAGAGAAGTATTAAAATTACCTACTTATTTAGCTCCATATAAAGTAGCAGTACTTCCATTAGTAAAAAAATACCATAGTGAAAAAGCAACTGAAGTTTATGAAAAATTATCAAAGAGTTTTATATGCACTTATGATGATACAGCATCAATAGGTAAAAGATATAGAAGAGAAGATGTAATCGGAACACCATATTGTATTACAATAGATGATAATACTATTAATAATAATACTGTTACTGTAAGAGATAGAGATACTATGAAGCAAGAAGTAATTAATTTAGATGAACTCGTAA
>JAEDNL010000010.1 GCA_016302505.1 Bacilli bacterium | reverse complement strand
TTTAATGGTTCTTTTTAATTGATTTTGTGGTATCATATAATTATGAAAGATGTTATAGATAGAATAGTTGAAAAAGGATATGAGTGTTTTATAGTAGGTGGTTATGTTCGTGACTACTTACTTGGTATGACTTCATATGATATAGATATATGCACTAATGCTAAAATTGATGAAATAATTAATATATTTGGAAATGAAGGGACATATAATAAAGAGTATTATTCATATCATTTAACTAAAGGGAAATATCACTATGATATTACAACATATAGACATGAACTTGAATATAAGAAGAATAAACCTATTAAATTAGAAGTTGCTAGTTCTTTAAAAGAAGATTTGTTAAGAAGAGATTTTACTATTAATACTTTTGCTCTTGATAAAGATAACAAATTTATAGACTTATTAAATTCTAAAAAAGATTTAAATTATAAAATTATAAGAGTAGTAGGAAATACTACAGATAAATTACTTGAAGATAAAACTAGAATAATAAGAGCTATTAGGTTTGCATGTACTCTTGATTTTGAACTTGATGATGAAATTAAGGAATTTTTAAAAAACAAAGCATATTACTTAAATGAAGTACCTCTTGAATATATTAAAAAAGAGTTAACTAAAATATTTGAAAGTAATAATTATAAAAAATTTTTTGATTTAGTAAATGAATATAATCTTTCCAAATATTTGAAAATCAAATTTGATAAAATAATTAAGTCATATGATTCTTATGGAGTATGGGCACAAATTGAAACAACCTTACCTTTTACTAAAGAAGAAAAAGATATTATAGAGTCTATTAAAAACTTAATCAACTATTATAAAGTTACACTTGATGATATTATACTTTATAGAAATGAAGTTATAAATAATGTAGTTTGTATACTTAATATGGATAAGGAATATAAAACATATAAAGAATTTAATAATATACATAGTATAATAGATATTGATATTGATATGATTACTATTAGAAAATATGTTGGTATTAATAAATCTAAAGAGGTTTTTAAGAAAATTGAAACTTTAATATTGAATAATGAACTAAATAATAATAGAATAGATATAATTAATTATTTGAAAGGAAAAAAATATGGGTGATTTAAGAAATATATTTAAAAGTAAAGACTTTGTTATCAATTGCAATATTATTAAGTGTATTAAATCACTTGATATTTCTTTAGATGAGTTTTTACTTATATTATATTTTATTAATATTTCATGTGAACTTAATACAGATGATATTAAAGATAAACTTGGTTTTGAAGAGGAAGTAGTGTTTAATACTTTTAATAGTCTCATAAATAAAAAATATATTGAGATGGATGTTAAAAATAAAAATGGTAATATTATTGAGATGATTAAGTTAGATCCTTTTTATGATAGGCTTGCTCTTAACAAAAAAACAGATGATAATACTGGTGATATATATTCTTTATTTGAACAGGAACTTGGTAGGACATTATCTTCTTTTGAATATGAAATTATTAATAAATGGATAGAAAAAGGTATTGATGAGGATACTATTAAAAAAGCATTAAAAGAAGCTATTTTAAATGGTGTGACTAATTTTAAGTATATTGATAAAATAATCTATGAATGGTCTAAAAATAATGTTAAACAGATTAAAAAAAAGGAAACTTTAGAAGATTTATTTGATTATGATTGGCTTGATGATAATGAATAGGGAATTAATAATAAATGAATTAGATAGACATTTTAATAATCCTAAATGTGAACTTGAATATACTAATGATTATGAACTTTTACTTTCTGTTATGTTATCTGCTCAAACAACGGATAAGAGTGTAAATATTGCAACTAAAGAGTTATATAAAAAATATAATACATTAGAAAAGTTAGACACTTTAAATGAAACTGATATATCATCATATATATATAGAATAGGTTTTCATAATGTTAAGAGTAAAAATTTTAAAAAGATTGTTTCTATTTTAAAAGATATTGGATATGTTCCATGTGATAGAGACTTTTTAGAATCATTGCCTGGAGTGGGTAGAAAAACTGCTTCTGTAGTACTTGCAGAGCTATATAATTTACCTTCTTTTGCAGTAGATACTCATGTTTATAGACTGGCTTATAGATTTGGTATTACAAATTTAACTGATGATGTATTAAGTACTGAAAAAAAACTTAAAAAATATTTTAAAGAAAGTGAATATAATAGAGTAAACTCTCAACTTGTCTTATTTGGTAGATATATATGTACTAGTAAGAACCCTAAGTGTGAACAATGTAATTTAAAAAATATATGCAAAGAAAAAAATGTTCAATGAACATTCTTTTAATATACTACAATATTTTGAATAAATGTTTTTGTTATATTATTTCCTTTATAACTGAATGTAACTTTATAGTCAATTTTATAGCTTCCTTTTTCATCAGTTATGTTTTTTATTGATATTGAATTTCCTGATAACTTTTTTGCTGAAGTTATACTTATTGATAAGTTATTTACTTCTGATTTAATGTTTTCTTTATTATATTTAATATACTCTATAGCTGATATACCAAGTGGATTATAAGTACTTCCTTGTTTTATTGAAGAGGTAAGACCATTTAATTTAACATCATAATCAGAACTGTTTGAAGATGAATTATCTGGAGTATTAGGTTTATTATCAGGAGTACTACTACCATCATTGAATGAAACACTTGCACCACTTGATGCATTTGATTTAAATATTGAATATGTACTTTTTATAGTAGCACCAGTGTATCCAATATATTGACTTAAATCAATAGTATATGTAGTATCTTGCGTCCAGCCTATATATTTAGTAGTATTTCCATTAGTTAAGTATATTGCAAAACCAAAATTACCGATATTACTTTTATTATATGAAAGTCGTTTTTTTAAATAATCTTCTGCCCAATCAGTATAACCTTTTGTAAAATAATTAGTTAAGTATGTATTATCAATAGCATCAGGTGTTCCTGGACTTGTCCAAGAAAGTGTTATATTTCCAATACCTTTTCTTACAGTTAAGTTAGTTGGATTTTCAAGTTGACTAAATCTATTTGATACTTCTGATGGTTCAGTACCGCTTATAAACATAAATGTTCCTTTAAGTTTACTTGGTGTATAAGAACTTGGGGAATCTGCAGGTATAGTTTCAAGTTCAACTTCTGCTTGAGTAATTCCACCTGGATTTTTAAATTTAGAATTTTTTTCATATATATTATTACATATTGCTGCTTGAATTTTAAGTCTTTCACTTGAAGCATGAGCATTTTTTAAATAATATTTATTTTTAACAGTTTCACTATTTAGGCCTTCTACATATCCATACCATATAGCAATAGCATAATCAGTTGTGAAGCTTGATGTCCATGCATCTGGTATAACTGAGCTTGTAAGACCAAATTTCTTTAAGTAAGTTGTATCATATGAAGTAGTACCTGTTTTAGTTGCTACTTGTGTTCCAGATACTTTAACTCTTGATGTTGTAGCTCCTGTTAATATATTAGCAATTATATAGGCTGTTTGTTCTTTCATTATTTTTTTTCTATTTACTTCTTGATTAATTGTTTCTCCTGAATCACGATAAACAATCTTTGTATATGAATATGGAGAAGTGTAATATCCACCATTACCAAAAGCACTATATGCAGAGGCTAATTGTACTGGACTTACTCCATTAAATGCACCTATTGCATAGCTCTCTGGTAATACTTCTTCACTAAATGTAATTCCTAAGTTTGATGCAAATTCTTTCTTTTGTTCATTAGTAGTCATTCTAAATGCTTGAAGTGCACATGTATTTATTGAATTCTTTAAACAATCTCTCATAGTCATAAATCCTTTATAACTACCATTGAAGTTTCTCATATAACCACTACCGTATTTAGTTTTTTCATCTATAAATGGTCCATATGTACTTAAGTTTTCATATTCAATAGCTGGTCCATAATCTAATATTGGTTTAATAGTTGAACCAGGCATTCTTTTAGTTTGTCCGTGGAATGTAGCTACATTAAGAGTCATTGCACTTGATTTATCACGTCCAGCCCCAACGGCTATTATAGCACCTGTATTATTATCAATAACTCCGATTCCTACTTCTATTTTATCATCTTTAAATTTCCATGTTTTATAGAAATTGTTTATTACATCTTGTTTTGATTTAACCATTGTTGTATATATATCCATAGGTGTATTATATGGATTACTTCCTGTTTTATCTTCTACTTCTTGAACAACTGTATCTATAAATCCTTGATATTCACTTCCGGATGTTTTATTTTCTGCTAAGAAATCTTTTATCTTAACACTTGTTCCTGCTTTGTATTCTGCCTCAGTTATATAACCATGTCTTTTCATTAGATATAGAACAGTATTTTTACGAGCATTTCCATCGTTAGGATTATAATATGGATTATAACCATTTGGTGATTGGTAAAGCCCTGCGATCATTGCGGCTTCTACTAAATTTAAATCTTTAGCAGATTTACCAAAGTAATATTGACTTGCTTGTTCAACACCATAGTTATTACCACCTAAGCATGGAATATTTACATAATATTCAATTATTTCTTCTTTTGTTAAATTCTTTTCTATTTTGAATACTGACATATAAATATCTGTAAACTTTCTTATTATACCTTGTATACCTGTATCTACAGTATCTGTGAATGCTAATTTTGAAAGTTGCATAGTAAGTGTACTAGCACCACCACCACCTCGACCAAGAACTTGTGATATGGATGCTTTTAAAAATCTAGGTGCATCAAATCCATTATGTTTAAAGAATCTTGAGTCTTCAGTTGCGATAATAGCATCTATTAATACTTCAGGTATTTCATCATAAGTTAATTTTTCTCTTTGCTCAGCACCTAAAGTTGTAATTAAATCACCTTTGGAATCAAATATTCTACTAACTTCTTTTTCAAACATTTGTTGTTCATCAAACTCAGGAGCAGAGGAAACTATATAAGCACAAAATGCAATTCCACCAATTAATATTATTATTGCAAAAGATATTAGAATTATAGTAAACCAATACCAAAATCTATTTTTATTTCTTCTTTTTTTTGCTTTTGTGACTAAAGTATCATTATTATTATTTTTCCTTCTTTTCACTTTAAAATCATTAATCCTTCCTTTTATATTCTTTTTAATTTTTTTGAAGTTTATTTTTTTCATACTTCCTCCTTAAAGTAAGCAATGTCTACAGTATCTAAATATTTCAATCTAGGAATATAACTTTCTTTTATGATATAAGCATTCTTTACAATATAATCATATTCAATAGATTTTCTTTCATTAGAATTAATGTAGTCTATTAAATCTTCACCTTTTAATAGATAAAATTTATCATTCATCATTATTATTAAAAAAACAATACCTTTTTGTTTTATTACTTTTTTAATATGTTCTATTTGATGATCTTTGATATTTGATAAAGGAAATGATGTTTTGTTTTTACATTCCTTAGCATCAAATTCAATATATTTTCCTTTATATATACCATTATAATCAAGAGTAGATATACTTGAGTATACCGCTTTATCTATTAAATGTGATTTATTATTTGGATAGCTTACATTTAATACTTTAATAGGAGTAGGTTTCTTATATATTAATGCCTTATCTATACTATTGTAATAAATATTAGAATCATTAATTAGATTTTCAAGAAACATACCTCTATTTTTATATGAGATTTTTTCCATAAAATCACCAATTCTATTATACTATATTTATAATCAATTTAAAATATTTAAATAGTTTTAATATGTAAAGTAATTTACTTTTCTTTTTTATACTTTTGTGGTATAATATCATGCGTTGTGAAGGAGTATTATGAATAAAAAGATTTTTAAAGTATTATTTATATTTATGTTATTTATGCCGTTTTTTGTTTATGCAACTACACCTACATTAGATGGCCCAACTATTACACAAGATATTGTTAATTGTAAAGAACTCTTAGGTACTAATCTAATTAAAATAATATCATTTATTTTTAGTACACTAAGAGTAGGTGCTAGTATTATTGCTATAGTAAATGCTATGATTATTTTACTTCCTGCTGTTATTGCTAAAGATGCTGATGCTTTAAAAAAATCTGAAAAAAAGCTTATAACTCTAGCAATAGTTTTAGTGTTAATAATTTTACTTCCAACATTAATTATAGCAATTGGTAATTTATTTGGATATGATTTATCATGTTTTGCTTAAGTATTTTAAGTAAAACTCTTTTTTTTTGAATAAATTTATGATAAAATAAGTACGCTTTAAGAAAAAAGACATGCTTATTGATTTAATATTCTAGTGCTTAATAAAAGTGAATATTAATTAAAAGATAAGCAGAAGAATTAACGAAAGGAAGGGTATTTTATGACAGTAATCGCAAAAAGTTACTTATTAGAAGCAGGTGTACATTTTGGACATCAGGCTAAAAGATGGAATCCTAAAATGAAGGAGTTCATATTTACAACTAGAGATGACATACATATTATAGATTTACAAAAAACTGTTGAAAAAATAGAAGAAGCTTACGCTGAACTTCTTAAAGCATGTGAAAATGGTGGTAAGGTTCTATTTGTTGGTACTAAGAAACAAGCTAAAGAAGCTAGTATCGAAGAAGCAACAAGATGTAATAGTTTTTATGTAACAGAAAGATGGTTAGGAGGAACTTTAACTAATTTTAGAACAATTAGAGATAGAGTTAAAAGACTAATCGAAATTGAAAAAATGGAAGAAAGTGGTAAATTTGAATTATTACCTAAAAAAGAAGTTGCTAAAATTCAAAAAGAATATGACAAATTAAATAAACTTCTATCTGGTGTAAGAGATATGGACAAATTACCAAAAGCTATTATAGTAGTAGATCCAAGAGTAGAAATTAATGCTATTAGAGAGGCAAGAAAACTTCATATTCCAGTATTTGGTATTGTTGATACTAACTGTGATCCAGATGATGTTGACTTTCCAATCCCAGCTAATGATGACGCTGTAAGAAGTGTTAAAGTTGTTCTTGGTGTTTTAGCTAATGCTGTATGCGAAGCTAATGGTCTTGAACTTTTAGATTTTGTATCAGAAAATGAAGTTTCTACAAAACCTCAAAAAGAAATCAAAGTTGAAACTAAAGTAGTTGAATTTGATGATTTTAAAGAAGAAAAGAAAGAAGTAAAACAAGAAACTAAAAAAGAAACAAAAAAAGAAACAAAAAAAGAAACTAAAAAAGAAACAGTTGATTATTCTAAAATGACTGTATCAGAACTTAAAAAACTAGCTAAAGAAAAAGGTATTTCTGGATATTCAACTATGAAAAAAGATGAATTAATTTCATCATTAAATTAGGAGGAATATATGAATATTAGTGCAAGTATGGTAAAAGACTTAAGAGATAAGACTGGTGCTGGAATGATGGATTGCAAAAAAGCATTAGTAGAAACTAATGGTGATATTGATGCTGCTATTGATTATTTAAGAGAAAAGGGTATCTCTAAAGCCGCTAAAAAAGCAGAAAGAATTGCTGCTGAAGGTTTATCTAATATTTATATTAATGGTAATGATGCAGTAGTAGTTGAATTAAATTCTGAAACTGACTTTGTTGCTAAAAACTCTGAATTTAAAGAATTATTAGATAAGATTGGTAACACTATTTTGAACAGTGATGCAACTGATTTAGAAAGTGCATTAGCACTTACTTGTGATGGGGATACACTTAATGATTTAATTATTGGTGCAACTGCTAAAATAGGTGAAAAAATAAGTCTTAGAAGATTTGAAAAAGTTACTAAAAAAGATAATGAAATATTTGGTGATTATCTTCATATGGGTGGTAAAATTTCTTCATTAGTTATTATTGAAGGCGGAAATAAAGATGTCGCACATGATGTTGCAATGCAAGCCGCTGCTATGAGACCGCTTTATACTACAATAGATGCAGTACCAGCAGAAGATGTTGAACATGAAAAAGCTGTTATCAAAGAACAAGTAGTAAATGAAGGTAAAAAGTTAGAATATGCGGATAAAATTATTGAAGGAAGAATTAGAAAATTCTTTGAGGAAACTGTATTAGTAGAACAAACTTTCATTAAAGATTCAAATCTTACTATTAAGGTTTATTTAGAACAAAATAATGCTAAATTAATTAGTCTTGTAAAATATGAAGTTGGCGAAGGAATGGAAAAAAGAAATGATGACTTTGCTGCTGAAGTTATGAGTCAAATTAAATAAATTATTGCATAATAAAACCGTTAAAATTTTAACGGTTTTTGTTTGTTTTAATCACAAAAATTAGTTTCATTATTTGATACAGTAGGAGTATAAACAACTCCGAAGAATAATATATCATCACTGTTACTTTGTTTAATTATATATATAAATGGTCTGTCAAATTCAATATCAATTGGTATTTTTTCTAAAGACATATTATCTATGGCCCCACTTGTAGCAGCAGATGCTTTAGTACCTTTTTCATTAACCTCAATATAAGATTTATGTTTAATAGATGAAACATATAAATCTTTAGTGTTATTCAATGTCATACTACTTAAATCAGCTGTTTTATCAAATATAGATTTTATACCCATACTATTTAATACATCTTTTAAATTACTAAAATCATAACTATATTTAAATCTAGGTAATTTCAAGGATACTTTTTCATTTTTATATTTATCTTTTGTACTTAATAAATTTCTAAATTCTTCATTGTTAAAGTTATTAATGTAATTATCAATGCTATCATTAGGCATAATAGCCACAAATTCTAGGTTTACTTTCTTATGATTGTCATTTTTATATGATTTATATTTTTTAATAATACCTTTAGCTGTATCATTCTCAATATATTCTGCATCATTACTTACCATCATTATAGTATTAATAACAGAACCATCAATTGTGTTAAATTTTGATATATGAGTGTTTTTACATGTAAATTCATTATCCCATGTTGCTTTTAAACTAGTAGCATTTATAATTTCAATTACTGTTTGTGGATTAACTGAATTAACTAGGTTAGGTATCATTTTATTTGTTTTATCACTGACCCATTTATTTATATTATCAGCTGTAATATTACTAAATTTAATTTCAGCATCATAATTTTTTTCTATTTTTTTAATATAATTTTCACTAATTTCATTTTTATTATTTTTATTTATAATTAATAGATTAGCATCGCTTAATATATTTTTAGCAGTTATATTTCCACGATTGAAGGTTCCTAAAATATCATTTAATTCTTTAAGTGATGTAGTATTAGCCCCATCTTTAATAATAGAAAGTACAGTTTTAATACTATAAGGGCTTATTAAATAATTAGTATTTTTATTCTTATTAGCTTCTTTAATCAATAAAAATTCAAAATCACTGTTTGTGTTTGAATTACCTAAATTAGGTTCTTCAAGATTATTATATATTACTTTAAAAAAAACTAATGTAAGTAAAGCTATGCTTACTACCATTAATCCAATTATTATTAATATTTGTTTTTTCATTATTATTTCACCATCTTAATTATAACAATAATAAAAAAAATATGCAATAAATCATCTAATTTACTTGAAATTTGTAAGATATTGTAATATAATTGATTACAGTCATGAAGGGAGGGAAGTAGTGATGACACATGTAGAAGTCAAAGACGGAAATGTTGAGGGTGCATTAAAACGTTTTAAAATCAAATTTCAAAGAAGCGGTATCCCAACCGAAATGAAAAAAAGAAAAGAATATTCAAAACCTGGTATTAAAAGAAGAGAAGCTAAAAAAGAAGCTATCAGAAATGCTAAAAAGCATAATAAACAAAGATATTAATTAGGAGTGATATAATGTTATACGATACTATAATGACTGATATGAAAGATGCTATGAAGTCTCATGATAAAGAAACTTTAAGTACTTTAAGATTTTTAAAATCAGCCATAGATTTATTTAAAATAAATAATAAGATAGACAGAACAGATTCACCTAGTGATGAAGTTGTTATTGAAGTAGTTAGTAAACAAGTTAAAACTCATAAAGAAAGTATTGAAGAATTTAAAAAAGCAGGTAGAACTGATTTAGTAGAAAATTTACTTAAAGAAGTTGAAGTATTAAATAAATATTTACCTGAACAATTATCAGAAGATGAAGTTAGAAGTAAAATAGAAGAAGTTATTTCATCTATTAATGCTACATCTATTAAAGATATGGGACGTGTTATGAAAGAATTAACTCCAATCTTTAAAGGTAAAGCTGATATGAAACTTGTAAATACAATAGTAAAAGAAAAATTAAATTAAGATTTATTTCATAAAACAAAGAAAAAATAATAGATAACAAACATCTATTATTTTTTTCATGGTGTAAAATATATAATATTATGATATACTTAATTATACGGAGTAAGATATATGAATTATATTATATATAAAACAATAAAATTTATTGGTAGTCCTATATTTAGGTTAGCATATAGACCAAGAAGTTATGGTGAAAATAATATACCTGAAGAAGGAAGAATTATTTTAGCAGGTAATCATATTAGTGTATTAGATGCTTTAATAATGGTATCTACTCCTAAAAGAATAGTCCATATGATGGCTAAGAAAGAATTATTTGAATCCAAATTTACTAATTTCTTTTTTAGAAGTATGGGTTGTATTCCTGTTGATAGAAAAATACATGATAAGAATGCTAAAAATGAAGCAGTAGAGGTTCTTAAAAATAATGAAGTACTTGGTATATTTCCAGAAGGAACAGTTAATAAAACAAATAATATAATTCTTCCTTTTAAGTATGGAGCAGTATCATTTGCTAAAAAGACAGGAGCATATATAGTACCTTTTGCTATAACAGGAAAATATAAATTATTTAGAAAAAGTATTAAAATAACATATGGAAAACCATATAAAGTGCATCAAGAATTAGAAGTAGAAAATAATAGACTTATGAATATAGTAAAAAGAATGATTAAAGAAGGGAATGATAAAAATAAAAAATAATAAATTTCCATGGTTTAAATATTATAAAGATATGAAAAGTACATTAAAATATCCTGATATTTCAATGTATGAATTAGTAAGAAAATCATGTATTAAATATCCATCAAATATAGCATATTCATATTATAAAACTAAAGTTACATATAAGAGCTTTTTAAGAAAAATAGATTTATGTGCTTGTTCATATGCAAAGATAGGTGTAATAAAGGGAAGTAATGTAACTATATGTAGTCCAAATACACCTGAGGCTATAATATCATTTTATGCTCTTAATAAAATAGGAGCAGTTGTTAATATGTTGCATCCGTTATCATCAGAAGAAGAAATTAAATTTGCTCTTAATTTAACTAAATGTGAATATTTATTTATTTCTGATATAGCATATTCAAAATTTAAAAATATAAGAGAAAAAACTAGTGTTAAAAAAGTAATATATGTGTCAGTTTCTGAATCAATGGATCCTATTACTAAAATTGGTTTTTATATCACAAAAGGAAGAAAATTATTAAGACCACTTGAAGATGATATAATTCCATATAATAGATTTTTAGCAATGGGAAGATTTTATAATAAAAAAGTAGTTGATAAAAATAAAGGCAATGATGTAAGTGTTATATTACATAGTGGAGGCACTACTGGTACTCCAAAAGGAATAATGCTTACTAATATGAATTTTAATTCATTAGTACTTAGCGAACTTGAAATTAATAAAGTATTAGGAAGTAAAGTAAGTATTTTAGCAATAATGCCAATATTCCATGGCTTTGGACTTGGATGTACTTTTCATGCTTGTCTAACAAGTGGAGGACATGCAATTATATTACCTAGTGTTGAACCAAAAAAGTTTGATGAAACATTACTTAAATATAGGCCTAATATAATAGCGTGTGTTCCATCTATATTAGAAACTCTTACATATAGTAAAAAACTTAAAAATGAAGACTTATCATTTATTAAATGTATTGTATGTGGAGGAGATACATTGTCTACTGCATTAAACAAAAAAATAGATGAATTTTTAAAA
The DNA here is from genome assembly GCA_016302505.1 of Bacilli bacterium. Classification (GTDB taxonomy): domain Bacteria; phylum Bacillota_I; class Bacilli_A; order RF39; family UBA660; genus CAG-1000. Next base: position 18,903 of record JAEDNL010000010.1, on the reverse strand, counting down.
AGTCATAATAGCAAAACTAAAGTAAGAACTGCATTTGGTATGACTGAATCTACCGCAGGAGTTACGATGATGCCTCTTGAAGAGACAAGGTGTGAGAGCATAGGTATTCCTATTCCTGATTCATTTATTAAAATAGTAAAACCTGGTACAGAAGAAGAATTAAAACCACTAGAAATAGGAGAAATATGTATTAGTGGACCTACTGTTATGAAAGGTTATTTAAATGAAGAAAAAGAAACTAATCTTGTACTTAAAAAACATAAAGATAAAAAAGTTTGGTTACATAGTGGTGACTTAGGATATATGGATAGTGATGGATTTATATATTTTAAATCAAGACTTAAAAGAATGATTGTTTCTAGTGGATATAATATTTATCCTGGACAAATAGAAGAGATAATTTCATCTCACCCATATGTTAAAACATGCGCAGTAGTAGGACTACCTCATCCATATAAAAAAGAAGTTATTAAAGCATATATTGTTCTTAAAGATAATATTGAACTTACAAGTGAAGTTAAAAAAAGTATCAAAAGTTATTGTGAAAAGAATATTGCATCATATTCTCTTCCATATGCATATGGTTATAGAAAAGAGATTCCAAAAACATTAGTAGGAAAGGTAGCATATAGGAAATTATTAAATGACGAAGAATAGATCTGGAAGAGAATTAGGTTATAAAATACTTAAACCTTTTGTAATAGTATATTTTAAATTAAAATATAAGCCTACAGTAATTGGAAGTGAAAACATACCATCTTCTGGGCCAATAATATTATGTGGTAATCATATTCATACACATGATCAATATAATGTTATGATGGTTACTAAAAGAGTTATACATTATATGGCAAAAGATGAATATTTTAAAGGGCCACATAGATGGTTTTATAGATTTTCTGGATGTATTAGTGTAGACAGAAATATACATGATAATAATGCTAAAAGTGAAGCTATGGATATCTTAAATAGTGGTAAAGCATTAGGAATATTTCCAGAAGGTACTAGAAACAAAACAAAAGGAACAAAAGATGAAGTAGAACTTCTTCCTTTCAAATATGGCGCAGTGTCTTTGGCTAAAAAAACAAATGCTTTAATAGTACCATTCGCAATAACTGGATCTTATATAGGTAAGAAAGGAAATTTAACTACTAGAATAGGAAAACCAATAGATATAAGAAATATGAATTTAGAAAGTGCAAATCAACTTTTAAGAAAAAATATATTAGATTTAATGCATAAAAACAAAAAATAGTATATAATAGAGTTGTGTGAGGTGAATTCTTTATGAAATTTATTTTAACAGCTGGAGGAACAGGAGGACATATATATCCTGCTTTATCTGTGCTTGATGAAATAAAAAAGGATAAGAAGAATGAATATTTATATATTGGGACAGACAACAGAATGGAAAGTGAATTAATACCAGGTATGGGTATTCCATTTGTAGGTTTAGAAATATATGGACTTTCTAAAACTGATATATTAAGAAATGTTAAAAATATCGGTTGTATAGTCTCATCATATAAAAAGTGTTTAAAAATAATGGATGAATTTAAACCAGATGCAGTAATAGCATTTGGAGGATATGTTACATTACCAGTATGTTTAGCTGCTAAAAAAAGAAAAGTTAAAGTATTTTTACATGAACAAAATATGTTACCTGGAAAGACTAATATATTTTTATCTAAATATGCTGATGCAGTATTCACATCATTTAAAGATGGAATGAGAAAACTTAAATGCAAAAATATTATTTATACAGGAAATCCTGTTAGTCAAAGAGCAATAGAATGTAAAAAATATAATAAAACTAATTTAGGTTTTACAAAAGAAAAAAAACTTATAGTAATAGTTATGGGTTCTCTTGGAAGTACATCTGTTAATGAAAAAATATTAGACTTCTTAAGAACATTTGAAAGAGAAGATACTGAAATATTATTTATAACTGGTAAAAAGAGTTTTAGTGATTTAAATAATAATTTAATAGTACCAAAGAGCACTAAAATAGTACCTTTCTTTGATAATTTACCAACTATAATGAAATCAAGTGATTTAATTATTTCACGAGCAGGAGCATCTACTATTGCTGAGATAATGGCAACTAAAACACCAAGTATATTAATACCTAGTCCTTACGTTGCAAATAATCATCAATATTATAATGCACTCGATCTTGTTAATAAAAAGATAAGTATTATGTTAGAAGAAAAGGATTTAAATACAAAGAATTTAACTAATGCAATAGATGAAATGTTTGATGAAGAAACATTTAAAGAAGTAAGAAAAAATCTAAAAGAAATAAAAGATATATCATCTAGTACTATAATACTTGATAAAGTAAAAGAAATATTAGGTAATAAGAATGAAAAAAAGAGTAAAAAGAAAATTTAATCCATTAAAATTTTTATCTTTTATAGCATTTATAATTATATGCTATTTTTTGACTGTGTATTTACTTGATATTAAAACTAAAAACATAGTAGTACTTAATAATAATTATTATAGTGATGAAAAAATTATAGAAACAGCAGGTATAGAAAATTATCCTAAGTTTATATTATTAAATACTGATAAAATTAAAAAGAAATTATTAAAATTAGATTTAATAGAAAATGTAATTATTAAAAAGAAATGGAATTTTATATTAGAATTAACTATTAAAGAAAAGAAAATATTATATCTAGTTAGAAGTGAAAATAAATATAAATTATCTGATAATAAATTATATGAACTTGATAATGTAATGAGTGTTCCAACTTTAATAAATTATGTACCAGAAGATACAGAAAAGAAGTTTGTAGAACAATTTAAAAATATAGATAATAATATTATTAGTATGATAAGTGAAATAGAATATTCTAAGACTAGTTATGATAGTGATAGATTCTTACTTTATATGAATGATGGTAATATGGTATACGTAACAACTACTAAATTAAAATCATTAAATAAATATGTAGATATAGTTAAGAAATTAGAAAATAAAAAAGGAATTTTATATTTAGATAGTGGGAACTATTTTGAAATTAAAGAAAAGTAATTTTTTCTTTTTTATTGCATATATATTAATATGTCAAAGTTAGATAATTTTAAAAAATTTGTATCAAATCATCCAGAATTTGCAGATTATGTTAAAAAGAACAATGTATCATGGCAATCATTTTACGAATTATATGATTTATATGGTGAAGATGATGAAATATGGAAAAAATATATAAAAGATGATGTAGGAGAAATAAGTATAAAAGGACTTTTAAATACGCTTAAAAATATTAATATAGATTCATTGGAAGAAAATATTAGTTCTATTCAAAAAGCAGTAGGGCTTGTAGAAGAATTAACAAGAGAAACAAAAAAAGATGAAGAAAAAATAAATCCTAAAGAAGAAAAAATAGATAAATTATATGGTGAAGTATGAAATATGAAGTATTAGAAAAACTAAAAAAAGATGATAAATATTTAAAATTTCTAAGACAAAATTCTAATTGGTATAAACAGTTGAATAGAGATCCTTCTTCTTATGACTTATTTGTTCGTGAAATGAAAAAAAAATATAAATTAAGAACAATTGATAAAGTAGATAATTTTGTAGATGGAGTAGACTTAGTAACTAAGATAATTTCAGCCACTAATGAATAAGAATGTATAAATATTTACATTCTTTTTATTTTAATATTGACACAAAAAAATCAAAATGCTACAATAAATACATAAGGATAGGGAAAATAAATTCTCTACTAAAAGAAAGGAAGGAATGAAATATTATGAATAAGAAAGGTTTTACATTAGTTGAGTTATTAGCAGTTATTGCTATTTTAGCTATTTTAGTTATTATTGCATTACCAAATGTATTAAAGATGTTCAATGACTCTAAGAAAAATTCATTTATGACTGAAGTTAGAGATATTTATAAACAAGCTCAAACTCAATTCATAGCTGATAATATGACTACTCCAGGAGCTAAAACTTATAGTAACAACTTAGGTACTCCTTGTGACCCTGCTACTCCAGCATTAGAGATGAATGGTAGAGCTTCAACCGGTGGACAACTTAAATACTCTGTATCATTGGATACTAATGGTAATGTAACTGCTATTCAAGTTTCTGATGGTTCATACTATTATATACCTACTGCAGTACCATCTGATGCTTCTAAAATTGTAATTGGTGACATAAGCGAAGGCGTAACTGCTGCTGCATGTACAGCACCTAAAAAACCATCTACAACACCATCTACACATGATTATTCAGCACCACCATCTTATCCAGAATCTACAAACCCATAGTTTAGTTGTTAAGCAATTAATTTAAAAATTAGACTATTCATTTAGTCTTTTTTTTATTGTTTAATTTTGATAAAATTAATATGGTGATGTTATGAATTTGATAATTGGAAGTCATGTTAGTTTTAATAATAAAGAGCAATTACTTGGTAGTGTTAAAGAAGCATTAAGTTATAATGCTAATACATTTATGATATATACTGGTTCTACTCAAAGTACTAGTAGAAGTACTATTAATGATGAATTTACATATGAAGCATATAAATTAATGCTTGAAAATAATATAGATAGTAACAATGTAATAGTACATGCTCCATATATTATTAATCTTGCTAATAGAAAAGATGAAGATAAGTATTTATTTTATTGTGATTTTTTAGCTAATGAACTTGATAGATGTAAGAGTTTAGGTCTTAATAAAATTGTACTTCATCCTGGAAGTGCTACTACTTGTAGTAAGGAAGAAGCTATTAAAAATATAATAGATGGAATTAATTATGTATATAATAAAACAACTGATACGATGATTCTTTTAGAGTTTATGGCAGGAAAAGGTACTGAAGTTGGAACTTCTATTGATGAAATAAAATGTATAATAGATGGTATTGATGATAAAAATAGAATAGGTGTGTGTTTAGATACATGTCATATGAATGATTCTGGAATAGACATATCTAAATTTAATGAATTTTTAGATGAGTTTGATAGTAAGATAGGAATATCTAAAATTAAATGTATTCATTTAAATGATAGTCTAAATAACATAGGTTTTCATAAAGATAGACATGCTAATATTGGATATGGAACTATAGGATTTGATAATCTTTTAGAAGTAGTTTATAACGATAGATTAGATGTACCATATATACTTGAGACACCATATGTAAATAGAAATACTAATGAGTCTTTCGCTCCATATAAATATGAAATAGAAAGTATTAGAAATAAAAAGTTTATTGATTTTAAGGAAAAATATGAAAAATAATGGATTTGGTTTAATAGAAATATTATTAGTTATAGTAATAATTGCTTTAATATTTATTCTTCCTAAAGGATTTACAACACTTCCTTCTGATACATTAGTTGAAGAAAATAATTCTAAAAAGAATACATTTTTAATAGAAGTTAAAAATGTATATAACTCTGCGAATACAAAATATATTACTGAGAAAATGAATGGTAATATATTAAATACTATTAAAAGCAGTGATATTAATAAATTAGAATTAACATCATCTTTAGACTATTGTATTAGATATGATAATGGTGTTATTGTGAGCATGAAAGTTGGTAATGACAATTATAATATTAATTTTTCAAATGATATTGACATTAATAATTTAACTATTAAAGATATAAAAGATGGTAAGATTGAAAATCTTGATTGTTAAAGTAGTGTTTTTGTAATATACAAAAAGTAATTTGATTTATAGAATGAAATGATATTTTTATGAATACTAAAAAATTATTACTAATATTAGTATATGTATTATTATGTTTGCTTTTGGTGATTTTGATTTATTGATATCTTTTCAAAATAAAAAACAATATGTAAATACAACGGAGAATTTGTTAAAGGAAGAATGAATGTTGATGAAAAATATACATTAAAGTCTTGTTTCTTAAAATATTTATGTGTTAAAATTATAATAGGAGAGTAGATTATGAGAAAATTAATTTTATCTTTTATGTTGTCGTTCTTAATTTTAAGCAATATAAATGCAAGTAGCATTGAACTTAAGTATAGTGATTCGGTACAAAAAATAAAGAATTATGCTAATAATTTCGTTAATAATAAAAAGTATATTTTGAATGAAAATTTACCTTTTATATATGATGGCGAAACGTTAAATTTTGATGATGATTTTAATGGTTCTAGTGGACTATTAAATATTGATGAATTTATAATAGCCAGAAATTATATTTATAATGGTCTTAATTTTTGGATGGTTAAGAGAGAAGATGGTAAATATCTTAGTGTTGATCCTTATTATGATGGATATATTAATGATGAAATAACATCTGATAGTACTTCTGGAGTGAGGCCAACACTTTATATAAAAAATAATACTTATGTTAAAGGAACTGGAAGTAGAATGGAACCATGGGAGTTTGTTGAACCCTTTATTGTTACGATTGAAACTAGCGATGAAAATAAAGGATTATTAAAATCTTCTAAAGATAGTGAAAATGTAACTAGTTTAACTCAAACGGTGTATAAAGGTGGGATTGCAAATGTTGAAGTGTTGCCTAATTTAGGTTATGAATTTGTAAAAACAAGTAATAATGATGATTGTTTAAATAAAATTAAAACTTCAAGTGTTGAAGAAGGAGTAGTATTTTTATATGATATTAATAATGATTTAAATTGTAAAATTTATTTTGACGCGATTAAATATAAACTTGCTATTAATCCTAATGGTGGAAAATGGAATGGAAAAACTGATATATCATATGAAAATGGTACTATTAATGAATTAAAACAAATTAATTCACCAACTGCACCAAATGGATATACTATTTCGTTTAATGCAAATGGTGGTAACAATATTGCATCAATGCAAGCAAAAAAAGAATTTGTAACTTGGACTTTAGACGGTAAAGGTAGTATTACATCTGATAGTTTTAAATTTGAAGATGGTGATGCAACTATAACTGCTAATTATGAAGATGTCTCAATTAACTTGCCAACCCCAAGTAAAGATGGATATACATTTTTAGGTTGGTATACTAATCAAACTTCAGGAGAACTTGTAAGTTCCCCATATGTTCCCAAAAGTAATGTAACATTATATGCTCGTTGGATCGAAAATAAAAAAGGATTAATAGTTGATCCTAGTGGAGGTACTTGGAATGGAACTACTGAAATTACAAATTTAAGTGATACTTCTGGAAAAACTGTAACTATTAATAATCCAACTCCACCAAAAGGATATATTGTTTCATTTGATTCAAATGGTGGAAATAGTGTAAATTCATTGACTTCATCAAAAATATTTGATAAATGGGAGTTAACAGGAGGCGGTACATTTTCTAATGGTGTGTATACTTTTTCAACAGAAAATGGTAAGTTAACAGCAAAATATAAAAATGGTTCTATAACTTTACCAACACCAACTAGAAATAATTATAAATTCTTAGGTTGGTATACATCTTTGTCTTCAACAAGTAAGTTAAGTACAGAATATACTCCAACTAAGAATATAAAATTATATGCGAAGTGGGAACAACAAAAATATACTCTTACTATTAATCCAAATGGAGGGACATGGAACGGAAGCACAAGTAAATCTACATTTACCGCAACAGCTGGAAGCACTAAAACAATAAGTAATCCAAAGAAGACGGGATATACTGTTACGTTTAAAGCAAATGGAGGAAGCACATCAGTTAGTTCAAAAACTTCTTCAAAAGTATTTAATAAGTGGGTATTAAAAGGAAAAGGAAGCTTATCAGGCACGACATTTAAATTTGGAAATGGTAATGCAACATTGACTGCCGATTACAGTGATGGCTCTATAACTTTGCCAAAACCAACAAGAAAATATTATAACTTTCTTGGATGGTACACTGCAAAAAGTGGTGGTACTAAAGTAGGTACTACTGGTAGTTATAAAGTAACAAAAGAGATAGTACTTTATGCTCACTGGAGCGAAAAATCACTTGATGGTAAATTTGCTGAAGAATATAAATGTTTAAATAGTACTACACTTGGAAAAATATACATATGGAATTCAACCTCTAAATGTGACAATTATAATACTAGTGGGTGTAGTATAGATTATTGTAATACTCTGGGTGAACTTAAAAAAGGTGAAAAAATATGTGTTGTAGGAAAAAAATCTTCAAGTAAAAATTATAAATCTGTAGTAGCATGGGTAAAAAAGAGTTCAATTGGTTCTAAGGGTGCTGCGATTGCAAGTGCTAGTACTTGTAAAGATCTTGGCGCAAATAATGCGGTAATTATAAAATTTGGTGGGGAAAATTTTTATAAAGCAAGAGTTACCGCTTATTGTACTAATCCATCTTGTGGCGGTGGATGGGTTTTAGGCACAAATGCACAATCTTTCTTTAATTAAACAAATAAAAAAGTTTATTGACTATTCAATAAACTTTTTATATTCATTATATTTTTCTATTATTTTTTTATAAAGTTCAGGATTAAATGTTAATTTATAGTTAGAAATATAACTCATAAAATTGGTATTTAATATTTCTTCATAATCATTTTTAATAGCATTATATATCATATCTATTTCTTCATTTGATGCTGGTGTACATTCATGAGAAAGATAGTTTATAATATCTTGTTTTGTTAATTTATTTATATAATTTTTGATAAGTTCTTTTTTCATTATTCCTCCCATTAATATTATATTAATGGGATTATATTTTATTCATTCATTTGTGATAGGGTATTAATTAATGCTAATTTACCATATTCATACGATAAACTACCTTGCTGATATAAAACATATGGCTTTCTAAGTGGTGCATCTGCAGATAGTTCAATAGAAGAACCTGAAGTAAAAGATGGACTCGCCATAATTATTTTATTATCATAACCTGGCATATCACTTGGAATTGGTTTTACATATGAATCAATTGGTCCGGATGATTGAATACCATGTGCATATTTAATAATTTCATCTTCATTATCAAAGTAAATTAATTGTACTATATCACATCTATTTTCATTGTATTTTGGGCTTACTTTATAATTTAATCTTTCTAATACTTTGCTTGTTAAAATTGATGTTTTTAATGATGATGAGACTACACTTGGTGAAAAATAAAGACCTAGTAAAAACATTCTATTAGCATCAAAAGATGGACCTACTTCACGTCCTTCGCCGGGTACAGTTAATCTATCAGCACATAAATCTACTGAACTTTTTTTACCAACTATATATGCTCCATTAGTAGCAATACCTGCGCCTAAATTTTTAATAAGTGAACCAACCATTATATCAGCACCAACTTCAGTAGGTGATAAGTCTTCTACAAATTCACAGTAGCAGTTGTCTACAAATATTATTATATTCTTATTAATACTTTTTATAAACGTAATAACTTTTTCTAGTTTATCAATACATATAGAATCTCTTATAGAGTAACCTCTTGATCTTTGAATATGTATTACTTTAATATCATTTTTTAATTCATTTTTAATACTTTCATAATCAAAGTCATTATCTACTAAATCTATTTGTTTATATTTAATACCATAACTTATAAGAGAACTGTTGTTGTCTTTAATACCAATTACTTCATGTAATGTATCATATGGAGTACCTGTTATTGATAATAGGGTATCATTTGGTCTTAATAATGCTTGTAATGTTATTGTAATAGCATGACTTCCTGAGATTAATTGGTTTCTAACAAGACCACTTTCAGTATTAAATATATTTGCAAAAATACTATCTATTTTATCTCTACCAATATCATTATATCCATATCCATTACTGCCATATAAATCATTATAAGATAAATTATATTTATGGAAACTATCTAATACTTTTTTACTGTTTTTTAAAGTTTGTTCATCTATTTTATTAAATATATCTTTTAAGGTTTGCTCCTCTTCGTTTACTATTTTTTCTATGTTTTTATCGACTTTTAGCATTTTTTACCACCATCTATTCTAATAATACTATCATTTATATAACTTGCATCTTTAGTGCTTAAAAAATATACTAAGGAAGCAATTTCATCAGACTCTGCGAATCTTTTAAGTAATATTTTTTCTTCTTCTTGTTTTCTAAAATCACTATCCATTTCCTTATTCATAGGTGTATCTATCCATCCTGGACAAACACAATTTACTCTAACATAAGGACTATAATAATTCGCTAAATTATGTGTTAAATTAATAACACCAGCCTTAGATGAATCATAGTCTAAACTATATTCATAGTATGTATCTATTCCATTAGTAGAAACAATATTAATAATAGTCCCTTTTTTATTTTTATGCATTATATCTCCGAAAGTTCTTGATACTAGAAAAGTTCCCACTAGGTTTACTTCTAATATTTTCATAAAGTTTTCTTTTGTTTTATCACTTACTAAAGAGTCAATAGATATGCTAGCATTGTTTACAAGTACATCTATAGTATTAAATTTATCTAATACTTTTTCTTTTAAATTATCTATATCATTTTCATTTGATATATCACATTTAATTACTAGAGTTTCTATATTATATTTTTTTATTAGTTCTTTTTCTAAATTAATCGCATCATCTTTATGATTATTATAAGTTATAACTACATTATAATTATTAGATGCGAATTTCTTAATAATAGAGGCACCTAATCCTATACTTGAACCAGTTACTAAAACAGTTTTTCTTTCCATAAAATCACCAAAGGTATTTTAACATAAAATTAATAATAATTGAAGTGTATTTCATTTTGTGTTATTATTTTAATTGTCAGGAGGAATAATATGGAAGAAGTATATTTAACTTATTTATTACTTGCACCTACTAAAGGTATGGATGGAGTAGTAGAAAATAATGAAGAATTGCTAAATATTTCTAATAATATTGATTTTCATTATTTAATGAATGTAATTGTTTCAAAGAAAGGTAATAAACTTACAGTACTTGGAACAAATGAGGATTTTAATATTGTTTATAATAATGAAAGTCCTATAAAATTTATTAAAAAGGGATTAAATTTAATTTATCCAAGTGAAAATATTTCAATAAGACTTGATAATGTTGATAAAGGTACTGAAATAATATGTAATTACCTAAAAGATGGTGAAGATGAGATAGTTAGATCTATTGATAAATTCTATGTTGATGGTATGGTATATTATTATAGAGAGAAAAGAAATGAAGAAAAATTATTAAGAAAAAAATGAAATTATAACAAAATAAGATTTATGCTTGTATTATCTTGATTTATTTGTTATAATTTTGAATGTATAAAAAAAGGAGGACAAACTATAATGGCAAAGAAAGAAAATAGAGAAGGTATTGCACTTCAATGTACAGTTTGTAAAAATATTAATTATTTAACTAGTAAAAATAAACAAAATACTGAAGGAAAATTAGAAGTTAAAAAATTCTGTAAAAAATGCAATAAAACAACTGCTCATAAAGAAAGAAAGGCAGCATAACATATGTTTAACGTAAATGATATTAAAAATGGAATGACAATTAAATATGAAGGGGTTATATATCAAGTAGTAGAATTCCAACATGTTAAACCTGGTAAAGGTAGTGCTTTTGTAAAAACTAAACTTAAAAATTTAAGAGCAGGAACTACACAAGAAATTACTTTTAACGCAGGAATTAAAATGGAAAAAGCTGATGTTAGAAAGAATCAACTTTCATATTTATATGCAGCTGGAGATAATTATGTTTTTATGGATAACAATACATATGATCAAATAGAATTACCAGCAAGTCTTTTAAAAGATGAAGCTAAATTCTTAAAAGAAGGAATGAGTGTTGAATCTATGAATATTGAAGGTGAAGTAATTGGTATTACATTACCTGAAAAAGTTTCTTACAAAGTTATAAGTGCTCCTGATGCTGTTAAAGGAAATACTACAAGCACTGCTCAAAAAGATATTACTATAGAAACTGGATATACTCTAAAAGCACCATTATTTATTAAAGAAGGTGATGATGTAGTAATAACTACAAGAGATGGTAAATATTTTGGTAGAGGATAAGAACCATACGGTTCTTTTTTATTTACATAATATATGTATTATGATATAATAAACGCATTATTTTAAGAAAGACAGGGGAATATATGGGGTTATTTATAAAATATAATTTATTTGATTTATTTAATGATTTTAGTAAGAACGAAGTATTAAATGCTATAGAATTATTAAATGATTATGAAAAAGAAATATTAAAGAAAAGATTTGGTGTTAATTATGATGGTAATAAATCAGATATATTTTCAGCTGTTAATTATATATCAGAAATATATATGGATATAATACCTAAAATTAAAGCTATAGTTTTAGAAAATAGAAATAGTAAAATATTTAATTATAATGAGTTAATTCCCTGTGTAAACTCAGGTATGTCTAATCAATATATGTGTTATAAATTTAATTTAACAAGAGAAGAACTATATAAAGAATTAACTAAACTTAGAAATAGTGGTATGTCTATTAAAAATAAATATTATTCTGATGGCACTATTAATTTTAAAAACAATACTATTAAAGAAAAAAATACTAATAATGTTTCAATTATAACTGCACCAAAAGAAAACTATATGAAAGTTTTAGTAATATCTGATTTGCATTTTGGTAGTGAAAATGAAAGATTAGATCTTTTAAATAAAGCTTTTGATTATTGCATTAAAAATAATATAAATATTATATTATGTTGTGGTGATTTTATTGATGGAACTTTTAGTAGTGAAAAAATAAGAATTGCAAATCCATATGATCAAGTACAATATTTTTTAGATAATTATCCAAAAGATGATAGTATTTTAACTTTCGCAGTAGGTGGAGATCATGATTTAAGTGCTTTTAATTCAAATGGAATCAATATTATTGAGGCATGTAAGAATAATAGAACTGATATTATAATTCCTGAATATAATAATGTTGATATTAACATTAAAAATGATAATATTCATTTATATCATTCAGTACAAAATGGAAGAATGATTTATACTCCATCATTTGTTTGTCTACATGGTCATTCTCATAAATTTTTATATAATGAAAGAAATGGTAAAATTAATATAAATATACCAACATTATCAAATATTATGCAAGATAATCCTGGTATAGTTGAATTGTCTTTTTCATTTTATAAAGGTTATGTTAATAGTTTAAATATAAAGCATATTAGTATCGAAGATGAAAAAGTTCTTTTTAAAAAGAAATGTGATTTATCAAATAGAGATATTGAGTATAAACCAATATTAAATTTAGATCCATATTATGAAAGAAGGTAACAGTTATGGATGATATATTTAGTTTAGATGAAACAATAAAACAATATAAAATTAATGAAGAAACAATAATATATAGAAAAAACAAAATAAAAGAAAAAAGAACTAAAATCCTATTAAGCGAAGTGTTTAATGAATTTGTAATGAAAGCAAATGACTTTAAAGAAAATCTTGATGTGTACATAGTAGAAAAAGAAATAAAAGTAGAATCTATTAATAATAGTAAAACTTTAATGGAAATATTGAATTCTTGTATTAATATTGAACTATTAAAAGAATATTGTGAGTATTTAGGTATAGTAGTTGATATAATTACAATAAATGAGTCTATTAAAATTAAATTTATATTATTAAAAGAATTATATATTGAAGGAGTGTATGATACTTATAAGAAAGAAGGTTCTACATACATAGATAAATTAAATCTTATATTTAAAAGAAAGTAGGCTATTGTATGATTTATGATGAAATAGAAAAATCAATGGAATGTTTTAATAAAGAAGAAACTGAAGTAAATGAATATGAAGAATTAATGAAAAGAAAACATTCTGCTTTAATATTCAGTGATGTGATTAACTACTTTAAAAGTCTTGATTTTAATGATTTAAATGGTGATATTGCTATATATAGTTTTGAAATAAATATTCCATATAATTTATCAGATGAAAAACTAGATGAATATAAAGAAAAATATTATGATTTAGTATCTCTCGGTCGTTGGTGTGATAATGTAGGTATATTTCCTGAGGTGTATATTACTAGAAATATTGGTTTTGAAAAACCATTGATTACAATAACATGCACTTTTACATTAAATACATTTCTCTATCGTGAAGGAGTATTTAGTGGGTATGATAATGAGTTTACTAAAGAAATGTCCTTAAAATTATATAAAGGAAAACTAAAGAAGAATTATTAGATGTAGTAATTTAATTATTAAATAGCATAAGTGAATTTTAAAACAACTAACAATGAAGTTGACAATGAATAATAAATAATATATACTTGAATGTAGTAAACGAAGAAGATATTCTAAGTAGTTTATATTAATTATTTAGAAAGTTAGTGGTAGATGGAAACTAACAATTAATATAAATGAAATTACAAATATTTGAGTTTAATAGGTGATGCTTTATAGTCCTGTGAGGTAGATTAATTCTATAAATTAAGGTGGTACCACGATAATTCGTCCTTATAATGGTACCTTTTTATATGGAGGAAAAAATGAGAAAATTCGAAAAAATTAGTTATAATCAATTTAAAAAAGATTTTGAAGATTCAAAAGAATTATATGACAAAATAGTGTTGCCAGTTAGAAGTACTCTTCATAGTGCTGCGTATGATATTAGGAGTATGGAAGAAAAAACACTTCATCCAGGTGACTCAGTTATATTTAAAACAGGTCTTAAAGTATGTATGAATGATGATGAGGTGTTTTATATATTTGGAAGAAGTTCTCTTGGATATAAGTATGATGTAACACTTACTAATTGTGTTGGTGTTATTGATAAAGATTTTTATAATAATGAAGATAATGAAGGACATTTTAAAGTTAAACTAATAAATCATGGAGATAAAGATTTTAATGTTAAAATAGGAGATAGAATAGCTCAAGGAATATTTATGAAATATTTGACTGTAGATAATGAAGAAAAAATAACAAATGTTAGAACTGGTGGGCTAGGTTCTACTGATAAAGGAGGAAATTAATATGACATTTTTTGAAGAATTAAAATATAGAGGAGTAATAAAAGATATAAGTAGTCCTGAATTAGAGGATAAACTAAATAATGAATCACTTACATTTTATTTAGGAACAGATCCTACCGCTGATAGTTTACATATTGGACATTATGCTTCATTTGTAACAGCAAAAAGACTCGCAAATCATGGACATAAACCAATTATTTTAGTAGGAGGAGCAACAGGATTAATTGGAGACCCTAGACCTACACAAGAAAGACCTATAATTAGTAAAGAGACAGTACTTAAAAATATTGAAGGGTTAAAAAAACAAGTAAATAATCTTCTTGATGGAAAAGCACTTGTAGTTAATAATTATGACTGGACACGTGATGTAACATTTTTAGATTTTTTAAGAGATATAGGTAAATACATTAATGTAAATTATATGCTTAATAAAGATATAATATCTAGACGTTTGGATAGTGGTATTACTTATGCTGAATTTTCATATACATTACTTCAAGGATTTGATTTTTTACACTTATTTAAAAATAATAATTGTGTTTTACAAGCAGCAGGTTCTGATCAATGGGGAAATATAACTACTGGTATTGAACTTATAAGAAAAATAGAAAATAAAACAGCTTATGGGTTTACAATGCCATTAATATTAGATTCAACTGGTAAAAAGTTCGGTAAAAGTGAAGGTAATGCTTTATGGCTTGATAAAGAAAAAACAAGTCCATATCAAATATATCAATACTTAATAAATTCTGATGATAGTAAAGTTATAGAATATTTAAAAGTATTTACATTCTTATCAATAGATGAAATAGAAACCCTTGCAGAAAGTGTTAAAACTGAACCAGAAAAAAGATTTGCTCAAAAAGCTTTAGCATATGAAGTAGTAAAAGATTTACATGGTGAAGAAGAAGCTATTAAGGCAAAAAAAATAAGTGAAGAAGTATTCTCTAAAGGTTATAGTAGTGAAGGAATGCCAAGCGTAGATATAACTATTAGTGATAATATGAATATATTAGATTTACTTGTTAAAACTAATATCGCATCATCTAAGAGTGAAGGAAGAAGATTAATTATTGGTAATGGTATTTCTATAAATTCATATAAACAAACTAATCCTGATTTAATAATAACAGAAGATTTATTTGAAAATAATTCTCTTGTTATAAGTAAGGGAAAAAAGACTCATATTAAAGTTAACTTATTAAAATAAGTTAACTTTTACTTTTAATAAATATTTTATTGTTATATAATAATAATAGAGGTGATATTATGAGATATACGGAAGAAAGAAAAAAATCTATTAATATTTTATTCTTTATAATATCTTTAGCTGGTTTGTTTATTTTACCATCAATATTTTATTCATTTATAAGTGAATTTTCAGGTAGAGGTTTATCATCACAATTTGCTAGTGAATTATTATTTATAGTCATATTAATATTAATTTATTATAAAGACTTAAAAAGAGAATTTAAAATATATATAACAAATATCAAAAAGAATATACCTATTATGTTGAAATATTATGTACTTGGAATAATAATTATGATATTTAGTAATTTAATAATTAGTATGATTATTGGTAATGTTTCATCAAATGAATCTGCAGTTAGAGAAAGTTTGTTTTCGTTTCCAGTCTATACTATGTTAAGCATTATGATAGTAGCACCGTTAAGTGAAGAGTTGGTTTTTAGAAAAAGTATTTCACCTATTATTAAAAATAAATGGATTTATGCTATAGTGTGTGGTTTATTATTCGGAGGAGCTCATCTTTTAGCAGGAGAGTTTGCTCTTATTAATTTGTTATACTTAGTGCCTTATGGTAGCTTGGGATTTGTATTTGCTCTTATGAATAGAGAAACTAAAACTACTTTTTCATCTATTACAATGCATTGTATTCATAATACTGCAACTGGTATATTATTATTAATAACTTATTCAATGGGTGTATTATAGATATGAAAGAAGGAAAAAAATCTCATAAATTTTTAAATTTCTTATTATTTATTATTATCTTATCACTAGGAATAATTTTTTATTCAAAATATATTGGTGTGAAAGGTCTAATAGTAAAAGAGTATAGAGTAGAAAGTAGTATATTAACTAAAAATTTTAGTGGTCTTAAAATAGTTCATTTTTCTGATTTGTTATATAAGTCTACGGTGGATAAAGATGATATAAATGATTTAGTAAGTAAAATAAATACATTAAGACCTGATATAATTGTTTTTACTGGCGACTTAATAAATAAAAATATCAAAATATTAAATGATGATAGAGAATTCTTAATTAATTCACTTACTAAGATGCATGCCTCTATTGGTAAATATGCTATTAATGGAGATTATGATTATAGTATAGATAATTATGAGAGTGTAATGCTAAAAAGTGGTTTTAAAATACTTAATAACTCTTATGATGAAATTCTTTATAAGACATCAGATCCTTTATATATAGTAGGACTTCCTAGTTCTATTAAAGAAAACATTAAGTTAGATGAGGCATTTAAATTTTATAAAGATGAGGATAGAAGGTATGTAATATGTCTTGTTCATGATGGAAATACTATTAAGTATTTAGATGATAGTACTTATGAAGTTGATTTAATTTTAGGTGGTCATTCTCTTAATGGCAGTGTAGTTATTCCTTATTATGGACCGTTGTTTATAGATAAGAATTCAGGTAAATATTATCAAGAAGAATATAGTAAAGGAATTACTAAAATATATATATCGAGTGGAATTGGTACTAATAAATATAATTACAGATTTAATAATAAACCTTCATTTAATTTATATCGTTTAAAAGCACAGTCTTAATTGTGTTTTTTGCGTATTATATGGTAGAGGTGAGGTATGTATACTAATTTTAAATATGGCAAAGATAGATTTGTGCCTTTTGCTGCTCCGTTTTTATTAGGAGCTTTAACCGGAGGAGTTGCAGTAGGAGTATTTAATCCATATAGGCCAAGACCAGTTTATTATCAAAACCCATATGGTTATTATCCGTATTATTAATATAAAATAGTAATTCAAATAATTGGAATTACTATTTTTACTTTAGTATATGAACCCTTTACAGATGAATATTTTATAGAACCTCCATGAGATTCAATTATTTCTTTTGACAAACAAAGCCCAAGACCTGTACCATAATCTTTTTTAGAATAAAATGGGGTGAATAAATTATCTAATGTATCTTTATCCATACCACATCCATTATCTTTTATAATAACTATTAAATTATCATTTGATTTATATGAATTAATATTTATGATACCATTATTATTTATAGCATCAATAGAATTTTTTAATATATTTATAAATACTTGTTTAAGTCTATTATAGTCGGCTTTAATAATAAGATTATCTTCAGACTCTATATTTAATTTAATATTTTTATCATTATAGAATGGCAATATAGAGTCTTTTATTTCATTTAATAAATCATTAAAATTCATTTTAAGTTTATTAATAGATAAATTATTCACAGAAGAAAAGTCTTTTAATACTAGTAGGGAATTATCTACTTCTTTTAATAATATATTTTTATATCTTTCACATTTTTCTGGATCATTACTGTCAAATATATCTAAATACCCTTTAATAACTGTAAGAGGGTTCTTAATTTCATGAGTTACTTTAAAAACCGCAGCTTTAAATTCTTTATTATTTCCAATTTCTTCTAAACTAGAATACATCTTTATAATATTTTTAAGTTTAATAATATAAAAAGTTATTAAATATATGCTTATTAAATATAAAATTATTATTATATAATTATAATCTATATTTTTAAATATAAATGAATATATAATTATAAATACGGTACTATAAAGTGCAAAAGTATTAGTAAGATAAAAATAATCTTTAGAACTACTTATATAAATATAATAAATAATATAATATGAAAGTAATAATAAAATTAAGAAGAATGGATTAATCATTAATATTTTA
>JAEDNL010000050.1 GCA_016302505.1 Bacilli bacterium | reverse complement strand
ATGGAACAAAATTATGATTTGTGTATAAAAGAGTTAAAGAAAATATTAAAGAAAAAGATTTAAGAAATAAGGAAACTATATAAATATGGTTTCCTTTTATATAGGGAGGAATTAAATGAAAGAAAAGTTTATGAATGCATTAATTAATTTAATCAAAGTTAAATCAATAATTACTTTATTAGCGTTTGGTGCGTTTTTTGTACTATCAGTTAATGAGCAAATAGATATAGATAATTTTATGTTGATACTAGGAATGATATCAACTTATTTTTTCAGTAGAAAGGATGTTAAAATAGATGAATAATATATTAAATATGGATTTTAATGATTTACTTTTGATGTATGATAATATACCTATGGAAGTATTTGATAAATTATTTTTAAGGATACTAAAATGAAATTAATTAATAAGATACTTAAAAGAAATGAGTACTATATTACTTCTAATTATGGATGGAGGGTTTGTCCTTTTCATGGTAAAGAATTTCACTATGGAGTGGATTATGGAACTCATAATAAAAAAGTACCACTATATGGTGTGGAAGATGGGTATATTCAATTAATATCATATTCTAATAAGGGATATGGTAATAGTGTATGGGTAAGATATCCTAGAATAAATATTAGTGTCTTTTATGCTCATTTAGACAGAATTTGTGTAAAGAAAAAACAAAAAGTAAATAATAATACAATAATTGGATACTCAGGTAAGACTGGAAGTGCAACTGGAATACATTTGCATCTTGGAATGACTTTAATTGGAAGTAATACTTGGTTAAATCCTCATGAATATGATTATAAAGAAATAAATAATTCGAATGAAAAAATACATAAAGTTAAAAAGGGTGAAACATTGTGGAATATAGCAAAAAAATATTATGGTGATGGAAGAGGGTACACTATAATTGCAAATAAGAATAATATAAAGAAACCATATGTTATTTATTCTGGTCAAAAATTATTAATACCATGATACCTTTCTTAATAATAAAATGTTATAATGTTTTATATTAAGTTAAGATATTAAGCAGTACCATTCTTAACTAGTTTTAGTGGTGGTAGTTGCTTATGAAGTATCGGGTTCTTTATAGAGTTAAAATAATATTTATATATTCAAACAAAGGAAGTAATTATGTTTGCAAAAAACTAATTGCTTCCTTTTTATTATATTTAAGAGGTCCGCCCATCTTTTCAAAATAAATCATTTTGAAAGGAGATTATGGTGGATATTCGCCCAAAAAGAAGAAAATTTAAAGACAATCCTTATGTTTTAGAGAGTGTTAAAGAAAAAGGATTATTTTATATAATATTTAAAAATAATAATGGAGTTAATAGAATTAATGTAACAGAAGAAATATTTAATATATTTGATGAATCAGAAAGATATGAAAATTCAAAATTAAAAGAGTATTCTGTTCATATAGAACATAGTGAACAAAGTGAATCTAGTTTATCAGTAAAAGGTTTATTAATATCTAAAAGTATAGAAGAGTTAACAATAGAAAACATTATTATAAAAGAATTATGGAATACTATTAATAAGTTACCAACTATACAAAGAAAAAGACTTATAAAATATTACTTTTATGATAAAACATTAAAAGAAATATCTTTGTTAGAAAACTGTTCTATTAACGCTATTAAACATAGTATAGATAGAGCCTTAAATAAAATATATAAAGAACTTAAAAACACATATGAGTAACTGTTTGCAGTTACTCTTTTTATATTGAATATATTAATTATATGATGAGTAATTGTGATAGTTTATTTAAACATTAAGGTTTTAAGTTAGTAAAAGATAATCTATATAAAATATTATAAACTTAAGTATTTATTTAAATCTATTTTTTTTGTATAATATTTATATAGTAGGAGTGTATTTATGAAAGCTATAGATATAATAAATAAAAAAAATAATAAAGAATCTTTATCTTATGATGAAATTAAATATATGGTTAATTCTTATGTTAAGGGTAAAATTAATGATAAGACTATGAGTGAATTTATATTTAGTATTTATAATAATTCACTTTCTATAACCGAGACATATTATTTAACTGATGCGATGATTAAGAGTGGAGATGTTATTGATTTAAGTGATGTGTTAAAGCCAACTGTTGATAAGCATTCTACTGGTGGAGTTGGAGATAAAATCACATTAATAGTATCTCCTATAGTTGCATCTTCTGGAGTAGCAGTACCTAAAATGAGTGGTAGAGGACTTGGTCTAACTGGAGGAACTGTTGATAAATTAGAAAGTATTACTGGGTATAAGTTAAATCTAAGTCATAAGGAATTTATAAAAGAATTAAATACTGTCGGATGTGCTGTAGTTAGTCAAAGTGAAAAAATAGCAGTAGCTGATAAAAAAATATATGCTCTTAGAAATGAAATAGGAGCAGTAGATTCAATACCATTAATTGCAAGTTCAATTATGAGTAAAAAAATAGCTAGTGGTAGTGATATAATAATTATTGATCTTAAAGTAGGTAAAGGTGCTTTTATGAAGAATATAAAAGACGCTACTAAGCTATCTAAAACCATGATTGAAATAGGTAAATTCTATAATAAAAAAGTCATATGTACTTTAAGTGATATGAAAAGTCCACTTGGTAAAAATATTGGCAATGCTCTTGAAGTAAAAGAAGTAATAGATTTCTTTAATCTTAAATATGATAAAAGACTTTATGAACTTTCTGTTTATATTTCTACTTTAATGATTAGTACAGCTAAAAAGATAAGTTTTAGGAAAGCTAAAAATCTGGTTATTAATTTAATAGAAAGTGGTCATGCTAAGAATAAATTCTATGAATGGATTAAATCTCAACATGGAGATATAAATAAAATAAAAAGTAAAGCTAAAAAACATATTGTAGTAAG
This sequence comes from Bacilli bacterium, assembly GCA_016302505.1. Lineage (GTDB taxonomy): Bacteria > Bacillota_I > Bacilli_A > RF39 > UBA660 > CAG-1000. The sequence continues at coordinate 4,040 of JAEDNL010000050.1, read as the reverse complement.
TAATAAAACAGGTTATATAAATAACATTAATGCAGAGAATATTGCATCTTTAGTGTTTGATTTAGGTGCTGGTAGAGTTAAGAAAACTGATAAAATAGATTATGCATCAGGAGTTGTAATAGAAAAACCACTTGGTTCTAAAGTACATAAAGGTGATATATTAGGAGTGATTTATTATAATAAAAAGATAGAAAATATGAAAGAAAGATTCATTGATTCATTTAAGATAGATAAGAAGAAGAAAAAAGTATCTAAAATTATAATAAAAACTATTAAATAAGTATCAAATAATTATTATTGTAAATAATATTAATATGAAAAAGAAAATATTTACTTTAATAATTTTTTTTAGTTTTATAAAAATATTTGCTCTTGAAAATATTAAAATAAACAATGAAAACTTATCACCATATTTTGATATAAGTACAAGAAAATATAATTATTTTACAAACTCATCTAATATTAAAATAGTCGTTAAATCTTCTAAGGGTGAAAATGTATCTGGTAGTGGTATATTTGAAATAAAAGATGGAAAAAATATCTTTTATGTTGAATCAGATAAAATGGGTAAATATGAAATAAATGTATTTAAAAATTATAAAAAGGATATTTCTGATAAATGTATATTAACTGATTTAAGCATAGAAGGGTATGATATTAATTTTAATACTAATACACATGAATATAAGATTAATATTAATGAGGAAAAGAATTTAAATATTAATTATGAAACTATAGGAAAAAGTAATGTTAAAGTAATAGGTAATGGTAACTTTAATAAAACTGATAATTTAATAGAAGTAGTATGTGGTAACAATGACTATAAAATACATGCTTTAAAAAGTATTAATGTATCTAAAAACATAGAAACTAAAGAAGAATATAAAACTATGAGTTATACAAGTAAAGAAATATTAAAAGTAGTTATAGTTATTATAAGTTCATCTATATTAGTTGGTTATTTTTATATTTTATTCATTAAAAAATAAGAGATTTCTCACTTATATTTTATACAATATTCTTCAAAAGTAATGTTTTCTGTATATATTTTAGTAGCAATATCAATACCAACATATCTATAATGCCATGGTTCATAACCATATCCTGTTATGAATTCTTTATCTTTTTTATATCTTTCAATAAAACCATATTTAAATGCATTTGTTTTTAACCATTTATATTCATTTGTGTCTTTGAATGATTCATCAACCAAATTTAAATCGGCTGCATAACCAGTTTGATGTTCAGAGTGACCTTTTTTTGCTGAATATAGAAGAGCATGTTTTAAACCATTTTTTTCATTTGAAGTATTAAATAAAGATTCTTGTTGTTTTTCAGTTCTATATCCAGATACTACAAATAAATTAATGTTATCTTTTTTAGCAGCATCTATCATTTTAACCATAGCTTCAGCAGCTTCTTTTTTCATTTTCCTTTCATTAGGGCTATATTCTTTACTTAATGAAACTAAATCACTAGCTTCAAAATTATCAGGTAGTTTATAATATTTATTTACTAGAGTATTTATATTATCATAATCAGATATTTCTGTTATATTAGTGTAAAATTCTCTATCAAGTCCTATTTCAACATACATAACAACATTATCAGATGATAAATCATTGTTATTTTCATAGTATGATTCATATCTTTCTATATTTTTAGCATTGAATGATGAAGAATTAATAAATTTTGCAATATTAGGATATTTTTTATTTAATAAATATTGTTTAGTATCAGTTTCACTTACTTTAGATTCAATTATTTTAATTTCATCCATAGTATATCCAATATCTATTAAATCTTCTTTAAAAACATAATCTTCTTTATTCATGTATTTTCCTTCAATATCGCTTTCAGTATTTATTTTATTATCACTAATTATATATGTTATTGCTGAGTAGAGTAGAAATCCTCCGATTAATATTAATGTTAGATTAATAACTAATTTTTTCTTTTTATCCACACCTACCAACTCCTTAATATAATTATACTATATTTTTTGAAATAAAAAACAAAAAAATAACAGTAATTATAAATCTCAACTAATTTATAATTACTGTACACTTAATATTATTATATTTTTATAGTTTTAGAACATTTTTTATTTTATTAATTAAAGAATCTAAATGATTAGTTATAATAACAACTAATATAGTAATACATATACCACCAATCATATCTATAAATACATGTTGTTTTATAAATAGAGTTGATATTATTATTAACATAGATATAATACTTATTATTATTTTAAAATATTTATTTGTGTTTTTCATATTTAAAGAATATATTATCCAAAGAAAACTAATCGCACAATGTAAGGATGGAAAACAATTAACTGGATTATTATCTACAAAGAATACTATTTTTGTCATATTGCTTAATATATCATTACCAGTTACGACAGGTCTATTAACAGAAGTTGGACATATTATAAATATAATGTTAGCTATAAGAGTTATTAATACATAAGATAATATATATTTTGATAATAATTCTTTATCTTTCTTATAATAGTAATAAGGTATTATAAATATTAAGAAATACCATATACAGTAAGGAATAATAGCTATTATTTTAAATGGTATTAATGCATCAATACACCCTCCGATGACAATGGCATTGCTTCCACTAATTATTTTAGACAAAGCATAAAGTATTGATTGAAATAATACTAGGCTTATAGATATGATTAATGGTTTTAATTCTAATTTTTTCATATACATCACAAAATAATTATACAATAAATCAATAAAAATGAAATATATACTAGAAAAAAAATATATTTTTGTGTATAATGTATGCGAGGTGAAGGGGATGGCAAAACAAACAATTTGTTTAGTTGGTAGACCAAATACAGGGAAATCAACTTTATTTAATAAAATCGTTCATAAAAAAATAGCTATTATAGAAGATACGCCTGGTGTTACTAGAGATAGAATATATAGTAAGGCTAATTATAAAGATATCCCATTTTATTTAATTGATACAGGTGGTATAGACATGTCAGATGGTGCATTTAATGAAGAAATAAGAATGCAAGTAGAAGTAGGCATTGAAGAGGCAGATACTATTATATTTGTAGTTGACTCAAAAGATGGACTTACCACTAATGACTTAATGATTCGTGATATGCTTAAAAAATCAAATAAAAAAGTAATTGTTGCAATTAATAAAGTGGATAATAAAAGTGGAGATGAAAATAAATATGAATTTTATAGTCTAGGATTTGATGAATATGTTCCTATCTCTGCTGAACATGGTATTGGTATTAATAAATTATTAGAAACTGCTACTTCTGGATATCAAGAACAATATGAAGAAGAGAATACTAATATTAAAATATCTGTAATAGGAAGACCTAATGTAGGTAAGAGTAGTTTAGTAAATGCTCTTTTAAATGAAGACAGAGTAATTGTTAGTAATGTTGCTGGTACGACTAGAGATGCTATTGATACAGAGTTTACATATAATAAAGAAACATATACTTTAATAGATACAGCAGGACTTCGTAAGAAAGGAAGAATATTTGAGTCAGTAGAAAAGTATAGTTTACTTAGAAGTATGAAAGCAATAGATAGAAGCGATGTTTGTCTTTTGGTACTGGATGCAACTACAGGTATAGTAGAGCATGATAAACATATCGCAGGTTATGCTCTTGAAGCAGGTAAACCGGTAGTAATAGTAGTTAATAAATGGGATACTATAGAAGAAAAAGATTCAAGTATGAAACAATGGACTAAAGATATTAGAAGTAATTTTCAATTTATGTCTTATGCTAAGATAGTATTCTTAAGTGCTCAAACTAAAAAAAGAATACATACACTTATGCCAGAGGTTATGATTTCATATAATAATTCAATTAAAGAAGTAAAAACGAGTATAATAAATGATATAATAAGAGATGCATTTATAGAAACGCCACCAGCATCATTTAAAGGTAAAAAATTAAAATTATATTTTACTCATCAATCAGGAACTAAACCACCTAGATTTGATATAGAGGTTAACTCAAAAGGACTTGTTCATTTTAGTTA
>JAEDNL010000049.1 GCA_016302505.1 Bacilli bacterium | reverse complement strand
TCAATTAGGGTTTAAATAAATCTTTTTTTGTGTCTACTTTTTATTGACAACTTCAAAATAATTTTCTCTTTTTAATATACTGTCTTTTTTTATGATGTCTACTGAATAGGGTTCACATCAATTGGTGTCTTTTTCCATCTAATCCTTTACTATATTGTATAAATACCCAAGATCTTCCATCTTTTGTTATTTTATTTTCTTTAAGTTGTCTTACGGACATTTCATTCCTCCTTTTCTTATCCGTAAAATATCGACATACATCTATATTTTACCATTATTTTGTTAATTTTTAATAATCATTGATTATTTATCGATTTTATCAATAAAAAAGATAACTAGTTTATTTTAGTTATCTTAAAATATGTTTAAATTAATTATTGTTTATTTTGAATCGTTTGTGATATTAAACTATTAAAAAACTGAGATAGTATTTCATTTTGTTTTTCTTTAAATGAAGTGTTTTTTAATGATGTTAAAAATGAACAATATTCAAATTTTGTATTATAAATTTTTGATTGAAATTCATTTATTATTTCTTTATGATTAAATGTTTTTTTACATGTTGATATATACCAATACATTAATAAAACTTTTCTAACGTATTCTTGCAATTCTTGCTCATCGCTATTGGATATTTCAACTTTCGAACCATGCAAATATTTACTCCTTTTTGTATAAAATTTTTTAATTAATTTTTTTATTGAAAGTTCTTTATCCATTAAAATCTTGCTTACATTTGCTGCTACTGTCTCTGAAATTTTATACATTTTTTGTGAACATTCTTTACATGATTCAACTTTTGCATATGTTGATAAATTTAAAAGTGTTTCTAGTGATGATATTAAAAGAATAAAACCTACTTTTTCATCATTTACTGAAAATGATGAATAATACAATGATAATGCTCTGTCAAAAAAACTATTGTTATTTTTTAATTCGGTTAAACTTGTATACGAAAAACCAGAATTTAATCTAAAATTTTGTCTATCAATTTTTTCGTGAGTTTTATTTATATCATGTGAAATAAGAGAAGGAACGTTTAATTTAGAAAAATTAAATGAATAAGTGATTAAATTATCGTTCATATCAAATAATCTTATAACTTTAATTGGGAACATAATGCTATTATTTACATTTAATGTTAAATATTTTTCTAAATCATTTGGACCTTTCAATATATTTAAACTGTACAACTTTTCTGCAATTTTATCTTTTGGTTCATTATCTTCAATATCCAGATTTATAATTTCTTCTTTTTCAAAGGTTAAATATACTGACTTTTTTTCAGTATTGTAACTGCAAAACCCAATTAAAGGACTTAAAAATATAAGACTATCGTTGATATAATTTTCTATTTTACTTTCATCAATGATATTCTTTTTTAATATATAACCATTTAGACTATATTCTTCTTTAAATGGATATAATCCTGCGACTAATAATTCATATTTTAACTTATATTGTTTTTCCATTTTTTCACTCCAATCTAAAAAATTGTAATATTGTTTGTTAGTAATATCATTATATCATTTATTTACAATTCAAAGTCATCTGATTTATCTCACTCATATTTCTTATTAATTTTTTTACTTAAATCTTTAAAAGCAGAGTAATCGTATTTTTGATTTTTATCAACATCCAATCCAAGTGTTCTTTTAAGTGCTTTATATAAATCAGTAGCAAGACCTTTAACATTGTGTAGAAGTGTAGTAGCCATTTCTTTAATATTAGATAATTCCTGTTTTAACGATTCAATTATATTATTTTGATATTCTATTGTTTTATCTTTTTCTCTTATAATTAATTTTTGATTTTCAATTATTTTATCTTTGTCTTGTAAAGTTTTACCAGACTTAAGATTTTTAATTTCAGTATTTAATTTATTAATTTCATTTTGTTTAGATTCAAGACTAATTTCATTTTGTTCTATTATTTTGGATTTATTTAGATTATCTTTAGTTATTTCTTTAGAGTAGTTAGATAGATTAGTAATATCTTTCTCTTTATATCCCATTATTTTACCTTTTTCTGGGTTTAGAAGGGGATTTGTATCTACATCAGATATTTTATCTTTGTAAGATATTTCTACTTCATTTATGGCTTTGTTTTTGCTTAATTCAAGTTCTAATAATTTGTTTTGTTCTTGTAAATCTTTTAATTGCTTTTCTGCTTTAGTTAAGTGATGCTTATTAGCACCAATTTCACCTCTATCAAGATTAAAACCTTTTCCATTAATAAATTTATTATAATCATCTTTCTTTTGAATAGGAATCATTTTTTCTATACCATCTTTAGTTATATATGGCTTTAATATTTGGTGACCATCTTTATCGGTTTCAAAAACCTTTCTTTTTACTTCATGAACAACTGGAGTAAAGTAGAAATGCATATGAGGAGTATTTTCATCAAAATGAATAGCAGAGTAGACAACATTCTCTTTACCAATCAAATTACACATAAATTCATTTGAATAATTAAAATACTCTAAAACTTTTTCTGGAATATCTTCTTTTGATTTTATTGATGCTTTTTGAATTGGTTCTCCTTTATGTTTGCCTTCTGTATGAAGTTCACCAGTATCTTCAAATTGCATACCTAATGATTTGAAAAATTCTTGTCCACTTGTTATTACACAACCATTTAATAAATTTATTTTTATTAAATTTTGATAAAAAATAGACAAAATGCACCACTTTGTGATATAATTGATTACGAAAAGGAGGCATACTGTGAGAAATAAGGAAAAAAATACAATTAATATTGTTATTGGAAAGCATATGGCTGAATTAAGAGCAAAGTTTAATTTATCTCAAAAAGAAATATGCCAAGTTATTGGTGTTAATAGAAACACATATAAGGATTATGAAATAGGTAATAGAACAATACCACTTCAAATATTAAGAGATTTATCAAAATTTTATAAAGTATCTTCTGATTATTTTTTTGAAGATATGCCTGAATTAACTGAAAAAGAACAAAGACAATTATTTAGATATAGTACAGCTGTTGCTAACGATAAAAAAAAATATATTGCTTTAGATTTAACTAATCCAAATGCAATGAAAGAATATTTTGATAAAGAAGAAAAAAAAATACAAAGCAAAGTAAGATTAAGAGTTAAGCAATTGAGACTAGATAATAACAAAACACAAGATGAAATTGCTAAATACTTAAATGTAGATAAATCAACATATAATAAATATGAAAATGGTAAAAGAAAGTTTAATAATGATGTAGTTAAAGATTTAGCAGATTATTATAATATTAAGGTTAGTGATATTATTGATTAATAAGTGACGAGAGTGACACGAAAAAATGGGTGTACCCCACACATAAATATCCGTCATTGCCGTCACTAAAACTTAAAAAGGAGGAATAGATTATGGAAAAAAAATTTAATTTAACAAGAGAACAAAATGTGTTTGTTGCTAAAAGAAATATAGTTGATTACATTTGGAAAAGTGCTAATTTAGAGGGTATTGGTGTTACATATCCTGAAACGCAAGCAATTTATGATGGTGGTGTTGTTAATGGGCTAACAGTAGATAAAATTATTGCTATTAACAATTTAAAGTATGCTTGGCAATTTATTTTAGAAAACGAAGGAATTGATTATGATTTTAAATCATTATCTCATTTACATAAATTAACTTGTGATAAATTAGTGTTAGATCAAGATTTAGGAAGATTAAGAAGGACACCTGTAAATATTGGTGGAACTACTTGGAAACCTCAATTTCCAATAGAAAGTCAAATTAAAGAGGAATTAGAAAGATTACTTAATCAGCCTGAAAAAACTAAAACTGAAATAGCAATAGAAGTTATGTTATGGATTATGAGAAGACAAATGTTTATTGATGGTAATAAAAGAGTTGGAATGTTATTTGCTAATAAAATAATGATAGATAATGGTTGTGGAATAATAACAATATCACAAGATAATCAACCTACATTTTTTGAAAAACTAATTAAGTTTTATGAATCAGGTGATAATACAGATTTAAAACAATGGATTTATGAAACAAGTATTGATGGAATTGATTTATAATCAGTTTCTTTTTTTGATGTAAAAACTTTATTTTTTTTATCAAAAATGCCAGTATAATGATAATATTTTTAAAATCTATGTTATAATTAGATTGTGTTCTATCATAATAGTAGATGTCTTGTTTATAACATTATGAAAGGTGGTAATTTAAGTGAATAATGATGTTAAAGATCTAATGTTAGCAAAGAAAGAAAAAATTAATGAATGGTTAGAATATTTAAATTCTGAAGACGATTATGTATTATGGAATCAAAAAAATAATGTTTTTATTTCAGGATTAAATAATATTCTATATCAGTTACAAAAAAATGCTAATAATGATATAGCAAAAAGACAAGAAGAATTGATTAATAATAGTGCTATAACTTATATTAATCAAAGAGATAAAGAAAATGTTATGAAAATTGTTAATGAAATAAAAGAATTAGATGGTGATGGTAATATGAATGAAAAAATTATAAAGAATGATTTAAGTCAAGAAAATTCAAATGATAATGTTACAGTATCAAAAGATGAATACGAAATGCTAAAAAAATTTGAAGAAGAAACTTTAAAAATACAAAGATGTGATTTTGCATTGATAGTAAATAGTGGTGCTGTTTTGCCTACAACACATCCAAATTATAATAATGGAAGAATTAAAATAGAAATATTTGATATTAATAATAATGATATTGAAATTGATGGCAAACCATATACTATAAAGACACAAGTATTATTTAATAAAATAAAATCATTTATAAGTGATAATTTGAATGTATTAGTTGATTGGTCGAAAAAAGAAACAAATTTTTATTTAGATAATAACGCTTACGAAGGTGGTAAGAGTAAAAATATAAAAGTTAAATATGGTCAATTACTTATAAATGTTGATGGACAGGTTACAGGTGATCTTGGGAAAAATGTAGATGAGTTTATTAATTATTTAAAAGAATTGATAATGAAAGAAGCTGACAAAACGGGCGAAGATTTATATGATGAAACTTTTTGAAAAAAGTGAGCCACAAGTACCTACACCACTAGATGAAGAATTTGAAAAATATTGTAAATTATATGAAGAAAAATTTGGCAAAAAGGCAAATATACCTGAACCAAGTGGAACAAAAGAATTTGTAATAGAATGCATAAAAAAATGTTTAGATGAAAATAAAGATATGTTAGATGATTTATACTACCCTAATTTTAAAAAAGATATGGAAAATGGTGTTATGTATTCAGAAAAAAGAAATGATTTAATTAATGATAACAAAGAACTTAATAGTCATGATGATAGAAAAACAATAAACTTTTTGTGCACTAATTGTGGAAATGAAATAACTGCAGATAATCCATTCAATTAAGATATATCATAATAAGAGAATAATATTGATTTGGAGGTTTTATTATGAGTGAAATAAAGACATTATCTGATGTTAAGCAAAGTGGTTTGCTTGGAACATCAAATTTTGATAGTATTATTAATAATTCAATGCAAGTATTAAGTGAAAATCCTGAATTGGTTTCTCAACGAGGAATGAATATTGGAGATACACCAATATCGCCAATGGCTTTAGATGATGATTATACTCCTATGCTTTTTACACCTGAAGTTATGGCATCATACAAAAGATTAGTAGATATTATAAATATTCCTGAAACTGCTAAAGAATATTCGTTTGTTTTGTTAGGAAAGTCAGGAACATTAGGTGGTCAAAAATGTTACTTGGTAGATCAAATGATAGATTGTAATTCTCAAGAATCTGATTTGAGTAGTAGAGTAACTAAAATGGATGAGCAAAAACTTAATCAAGCTGTTCAATTTGCTTTACAAAATGGTTATGATTTTATTAGTATTGGACATACTCATCCTAATATACCTGAAGAAGAAAGAACTACAACTATTGCAAATTATTTATCTGATGAGGTTAGAGATAGTGAATATATAAGGGAAGCAGGTCTTAATTTATCATTACAAGATTTTGTATCTTATGAAAGTTTGTATCAATATTTTGCAAAAAATCCAAATATTAGAACTGCACAAACAGTAATAATGTTCAATGGTGAAATGGCAATGGTAAGTAAAACTGGTACATCATTAAATAGAATGGCAGTTTTAATGGATAGAACTAATGGTGAAGAAATATATGTTTCTTCAAAAGATAAATTTGATAGAAAAAAAGGACAAACATTATAGTTATTACATTAAAATAAAAGGAGGAAAGAATATGAATAATAATGATTTAGATTTGAGTAAATTAGGATATCATAATGATAGTTCATATGATATCGATGACTTTGGAGAACAAAAGATTTTTAAATCAACCTTACAATATAATGGAGTCAACATTACAATTAATCCAAATATTGGGTGTGGACTTGAAGAAAGTAAAAAGCATTTAGAAGTAGATTATAATGTATTAGTTGGAGCAGGTATTGAAAATGTTATTTTAAAAGAGTTTATTCCTTGGTTAAAAGGAAATGATTACTTGGATAGAGATAACCAAGAGGTTTTAGAAGGATTGAAACTTTATGAATTAACTTATGATTATAGAATGATTTGTGCCAAGTATTCACCAACAGGCAAAGATGATTACTTTGGACATTTTGAATTTTGCTTTGAAAGTGGCAATGATTATACTAGTGATATGTTGGAAGCTGTTTGTATGGAAGTATACATTCATAACAATGAAATTGCAAAAGTTAATGGATACGATATATAAAATAAAAAAAGATATTTTAGGTAGCATTTAGGTAGCAAAATTTTCAATTTTTATTTTAAAACTTTAAAGGTTATTAAAATTAATTAATTGAATTTATTGAAAAATAAGTAAAAAAATGGTAAAAAGGTGCAAAAAGATACATAATCTTAATGCCCCCTGAAGAGAAAAATAACTTTGGTGACACCTAGCCGCAGG
>JAEDNL010000048.1 GCA_016302505.1 Bacilli bacterium | reverse complement strand
ATTCAGTTCAAGTCAAAGTTAATATTATTTCTTTTTAATTTAATTTTATAAATTTCATTTATTTTATAATCACCTTTTAATTTAACAGGTATATAATCACCAGTAAATCCATGTAAATATCCATCTGTTTTAATTTCTTCAATTAATACATCATCTTCTTTATCAATATGTTTTAAATAATATTCTTTTTCAAGTTTATTTGATAATTCAATTAATCTTTTTACCCTTTCCTTTTTAATATTACCTGGTACTTTATCTTTCATTCTTGATGCTACTGTACCATTTCTATCAGAGTATGGAAATACATGTATTTTGGTAAATCCTATTTCTTTACAAAAATCTAATGTTTCTTGAAAATCTTCTTCTGTTTCACCTGGAAAACCTACTATAACATCAGTAGTAAGAGAAATATCTTTTCTATTCTTTCTTATATCATTTACTAAATCTTTAAAATATTTTTTATTATATCTTCTATTCATCAATTTTAATACGTGGTCACTACCAGCTTGTAAAGGTATATGTAAGTGAGATACAAATTTATTATTATTTTTAATTATATCCATCATTTTATCATCAAGTTCAACTATTTCTACAGAAGAAAGTCTTATTCTTTTTATTTGTTCGACTTTAGATATTTCATTTATTAAATCAGATAATCTTTTACCATCACTATTATATTGACCAGTATGTATTCCAGATAAAACTATCTCTTTATGACCAGATAATGCCAGATCATTAACTTCCATAATACATTTATTAAATTCTTTACTTCTTACTCTACCTCTTACATATGGAATAATACAATAACTACAGAAATTATTACATCCATCTTCTATTTTAATAAATGCTCTATGATGATGTTTATATCTTTTAATTTCCATATCATCAAAATCAATATCATTTTGATTCATATCTTCAAAATAAACTATTCTTTTATGATTTTTGTTATATTCTTTTAAGTATTCTAATACTTTATGTTTATTCTTATTTCCAAGTATAATATCTGCATCAATTAAATCTTCTATTTCAGAATTTCTAAACTGACAAAAACACCCCATTGCAATAACAATAGCATCTTTATTATTCTTTTTAATATTATTAATTACTTGTTTACTTTTATTATCAGCAGTATTAGTAACAGTACATGTATTTATAATACAAACATCTGCATTATTTTCTACTTCCTCATAATTTTCATTCAAAAATAAATTTCTTATGAATTCACTTTCATAAGAATTTACTTTACATCCTAATGTTTTAATTAAAAATTTTTTCATTCTAATGATAACCTAAACTCCTTCAATATATTTAAAAATTCTTCTTCTTTTAAATAATTTTCTGGTGGAGTTACTTCCTTTTCTTGTATTTCTATTTTATTTACTTTAGGAGCACCAGTACCAATATTTTCTTCTTTATAAGTTAAAGAAATATTGTTTGCATTTTTAACTAATTGTTCATAGCTAATAATTGCTTTCTTTTCTTGTTCTTCTTCATATTTTTGTATCGCAACTTGATTGTCATTAAATCCTAAAGATTTCATTCTTTCTTTTGTTTTATTTTCAAGTTCTTCTCTTGATATTACTGCTTCTTCTTCCTCAGATGCTTCATAATCATTTATAATATCATCATATGTTTTAACTTGTGGAATATTTACTTGTAGTGTTAATGGTACATCTTTCTTAATAATATCATCTTGAGATTCAGCAATTAATTTATCCAAATCATCTAAAATATCTCCATCATCAATTGCTTTATCTGATGAACTAATATTATAAATACTCTCAATCTTATCATCTATTTTATTTTTAACAACTTTATCATTAATTGACACTTCTTTATTTTGCATATTTAGCATTTCCAAATATTGTATTCTAGTTTTAATAAGTGCCATAATTAATACAACGAAAATCATAAACATTAAAATTAAAAATATTATAAAATAATCTCCTGTCATAAACATTTCAATAAAATCATTAAAGTTTTCCATTTTTATCCCATTCCTTCAAGTATTTTAATATAGATGCAACCATCAGAGGAACTGTTTCAGTTCTTAAAACATCATCTCCAAGTGATGTTTTAATGAAACCTTTTTCTTCTAATAAATCTTCTTCTATTTTTGAAAGACCACCTTCTGGCCCAAATACTAAATTAATTTTATCATGAGAGTTTTTTGGTGTTAATACTTTACATATATTTTTTACATTTGTTTTGTCAAGTGAACACATTATATTTACGCCTTGTGTACATTCTATATCTTTAGGTAAAATAATAGAACTTAATTCAGGTTTATTAATTCTATATGATTGCTCGGATGCTTCCTTAATTATTTTATTCCATCTAATTAGCTTCTTTTCATAATCTTTTTTAGGTAATTTATATTTACAATGAGCATACTCAACTACTACAAATTTAGTAATTCCAAGTTCAGTACCATGTTTAAATATATAACTCATTTTCTCATCAACTAAAAAAGGAACATAAACAATAAACTCAGTTTCATCTTTATTTCTTTTAAAAACTTGCTTAATAGTACAAGATAACAAATCCTTATTAAGAGAACAAATATAACTTACTTTATCATATACAACAATTACTTCATCATTTTCTTTCATTCTCATAACATTTTTAATATGATTTAAATCATAATCAAATAAATATAAAATGTTGTCTTTCTTATATGCAGAAAAATATTGTTGCATAATCTCCTCCTTATTTTAAAATAACTATGGTTTCTCCTATATTAAAATTATTTAATTTATATTCTAAAACTCTTCTATCAGTTTTTAAATATTCATGAGTAGCATCTTTTAATACACCCGTTCCTTTTCCATGAACAATTACAATCTTTTTAGAATCTATTCTTATTGAATTATCAATAAAATTTTTAATCATCGCAATCGCACCATATCTATCATAACCATGTATATCTAAATGTGGAGCATTATATAAAAATGGATCTATAAAGTTTTTCATATCATCACTCTTTTTCAACTTAATTGTAATACAATAAAGTTAAAAATACAATATTAATATTTTTTTGTTAATTTAATATTATGATCACCGTAAGGTCTTCCAATATTTATAGTGTTTTTTATGTTACTTTTTTCAACCGCTACTGGAACATCATTTACAAATATATATAATATATTATCACGGTCAAGAGCAAATGCATTAATAAGTTTATATCCTTCAGGCACAGAAAGTTCAAAACCATTACCTAAACTAGTATATGGATCTTTTAATATTTTATCTCTATATACACTCTTTACTATATTTATAATATGTTCTCCTTCGTTATAAACAACTAATTTTTTACCATAGAAATCATTTGGAATTTCTAAAATATCTTCAACATAAAACATAATTTTCTCCCTATTGACTCAATATTATATATTAAAAAAAGCAAGTAATCAATAATTACTTACTAAGAGCTGCTACTAAGTCAGCTTTCTTCATAGTTGATTTAACTTCAATACCATTCTTTTCACATTCAGCTTTTAATTCAGCAACAGTTAATTTAGAATAATCTTTTTTAGTTTCAACAACTTTTTCAACTTTCTTTTCTACTACTGTTTTTTCTTTTTTAGGAGTTTTTCCTTCTAAAGCATCTTTAGAAATTTGAACTAATTTAGTAAATTCTTCTGGTGCAAAGATTGCAAGTTCACTAAGCATTTTTCTATTAATATCAATATTTGCTTTCTTAAGACCATTAATAAATTTAGAATAAACTATATCATTATTTCTACAAGCTGCATTGATTCTTGTAATCCATAATTTTCTAAAGTCATTAGCTCTTTTCTTTCTATCATTATAACTATATGATCCACTATGGAATAATTGTTCTTGAGCAGTCTTATATAATCTATGTTTACTTCCAAAGTATCCTTTAGCTCTTTTTAATACTTTTCTTCTTCTGTTTTTAGATACTACTCCACCTTTAACTCTTGTCATCTTGTACCTCCTACTTTACTAGTCCTTTGTATCTTTTAGCATCTCCGCTACTAAGTACAGAACCCTTTCTTGCTTTTCTATTGAAATCTCTAGATTTCTTTCCACTATTATGATTAGCTCCTACATGTCCTATTTTAGTTGAACCTGAGTTTCTAACTTGAATTTTTTTACTTATACCACCGTGTGATTTCATCTTTGGCATATTACATTTCCTCCTTTATTTTTTTGGTGCTAAGAATAGTTGCATACTTCTACCTTCCATTTTAGGCATAACTTCAATATCTGCAACATCATTTAGACTTTCTGCAAACTTCATTATAACATCACGACCTAATTCTGGATGTGCAAGTTGTCTACCTTTGAATCTAACAGCAACTTTAATTTTATGTCCTTTTTCTAGATAATTTCTAGCATTTCTAGACTTAGTATCAAAGTCACCCTTATCAATAGTGACACTTAATCTATACTCTTTCATTTCTAGATTTTGTTCCCTTTGTTTCTTTTTTGCTTCTTTTTCTCTTTTTTGTTTTTCATAACGAAACTTATTGTAATCAATAATTTTACATACTGGATTTTTAGGATCATTATTTAATAACACTAAATCAAGTCCAGCTGCCTTTGATAAAGTTAAAGCATCAGATATATTCTTGTTGCCCATCTTTTCTCCATTAGGTCCAATTACCATTACATCAGGATAAGTTATTTGTTCATTAATTTGAACTTCATTTTGCTTAGCTATTGCTAACACCTCCATATTTTCATTTAAAAAAGTGGATCTAGAGTCCACTTTAAAAAACTTTTTATAAAATAAATAAGCTTTTTTACCAATACACTATTGTATCTGGTGAAGAGTGGATCTCTTTCTTTCTTTTTCAACATTTAAGATTATATAGTAATTATATGTGTTTGTCAAGAGGTTATTATTACTTTTTATATTTCTTAACAAATTCATCTAAATAATCTTCATTTATTTGATCCATATATTCTTTTTTATTTAATGTCTCATATTTAAATCTATCTTTTGATAATACTGGTAATTGTTCAATTCCATGAATATATGCAGCTTTTTCTTCATCATTCATTCTATTTAATTTATTAACTAATTCTTCGCTATCATATACATAAATATTATTTAAAGTCATATCTATACCAGCATCTTCTCCTTTTAATAAATTGATTTTTGAATGTACTCTATGATATTCTTCTCCTGTTATAAATTCATAAAATGAGTAATCAGTACCATCAAATGCACACTTAATAATAATTGGTACATTTACACTTCTACCAGTATAAGTATTTATAACATCCATTGAATCATTTTTTAATATAGTTCTATATTTATTATAACTAACATGCATTTCATTATAATATCTTATTAATTCAAAGTCAATTATTAAACCATTTCTATATGTGTTTTTTGTCTTTTTCATATTTCCCCTCGTTAATGCTATATATTATAGTATAAAACCTTTTAAAAAGCAATTAATACTGTATTCCCCATACAACTTTATGTTTAGCTTCTTTACCACAAACAACACATTGCTTATTATGAACATCTTCATTTTCTAAAATACATCTTGATTTAGTTCCTCTAACTTCTTTCATTTTAAGTTCACACTCTTCATTACCACACCAATATGCATTAACAAAACCAGGATGATTTTCCATAATATCCTTTACTTCATCAAATGTAGTTGCTTCATATGTTTTAGATTTTAAATTATTAAGTGCTTTATTATATAGATTATTTTGAATAGTTTCCATTAAATCAACTGTTTTATTAATAACATCATTTAATTTTACTACTTCTTTTTCTAGAGTATCTCTTCTAACTATTGTAACACTATCATTTTCTAAATCTCTTTTACCTATTTCTATTCTTACAGGTATACCATTTACTTCTGCTTCTGCGAATTTAAATCCTGCTGATTTATCTGAATAGTCTATATAACTACTTATATTTTTATCAATTAATGATTCATTTATTTTCTCTGCGATAGATATAAGTTCTGGATCATCTTTTATTGGTATTATAACTACTTGTTTAGGAGCAATATTTGGTGGTAAAACTAAACCTCTATCATCTGAATGTGACATTATTAATGCACCAATCATTCTTGTTGTTGATCCCCAAGATGTTTGATAGCAATATTCAAATTCATTATTTTTATTTACAAATTTAATATCATAATTCTTAGCAAACTTTTGTCCAAAATAATGACTAGTTGCTGATTGTAAAGAAACACCATTTTGCATTAAAGATTCAACTGTTAAAGTATATTCAGCACCTGAGAATTTCTCTTTTTCAGTTTTTCTACCAGTTATAACAGGTATAGCTAAATATTTTTCAAAGAATTCTTTATATACTTCTAACATTTTTCTTGTCTCTGTTTCAGCTTCACTACTAGTAGCATGAACAGTATGTCCCTCTTGCCATAAAAACTCTCTTGTTCTTAAAAATGGTCTTGTTTCTTTCTCCCATCTTATAACATTACACCATTGATTATATAATTTAGGTAAATCTCTATATGTCTTAACTATACTTCTATAGTAATCACTAAATAGTGTTTCACTCGTAGGTCTAAATGCTAATCTCTCTTCTAATTTTTTACTTCCACCTTCACATACCCACGCTACTTCTGGTGCAAAGCCTTCAACTAATTCAGCTTCTTTTTTAAGTAAATTTTCAGGAATTAATACTGGCATATAAACATTTTGATGTCCTAGTTTTTTAAACATAGTATCTAATACACTTTGCATTCTCTCCCATATAGCGTATCCATTAGGCTCTAATATAACAAAACCTTTCACTGATGAATAATCTGCTAGTCTAGCAGCTTTTACAACATCAGTATACCATTTAGCAAAATCATCACTTCTTAAAGTTATTTTATCGTTTTTCATTTTTCCTCCTCATAATAAAAAGAATAGTACACAAGGAGTCATAATGACGGTACCATCCTTTATTTAACTTAATTAATATAACGGTTTCCCGGACATGATTAGTGTCATATAAGAAGATAGGAATTAATAAATATTATCACTAGTTCTCACTATCCTAGTTTCACTTTAAATAAGAGATTTATTAATATTTCTTCAGATTTATGTTTAAATTTTATCAAAAGTTATTTAACTTGTCAATATTTACATTTTATATGTAAAGTTTATATTTTTTAATAATTTT
>JAEDNL010000009.1 GCA_016302505.1 Bacilli bacterium | reverse complement strand
TATATTTGTTTAAATACAAACATTTAATCAATATTAATATAAATTTAACAGAGAACAACCTAATTTTACTTCTGAAAGGTATTGTAAAGAGTGTTTTAATACACTCTTATTTTTTGTCTTCTTCATCAAACAATTCTTTAATGTTGATATCAAGTATAAGTGCAAGCCTCCACAAAGTGCCTAGTGAAAAAGTTTGATGATTCTTACTTTCAATATTTGAAATGAATTGTGTTGAATAATTCATTAAATTTGCTAATTGTTCTTGCGTAAGTCCTTTTAGTTTTCTTTGCTTTTTGATATTTTTAGAAACTAATTCATATACATAATTTTCATTGTTTCTATCAAACATAATTCACTACCAATCATCTAATATAATTTTCTTATTATTATCAAAATTATTTATTGCACTATTCGAGTAAGCTGTGCTACAATAAAATTGAGGTGATAATTTTGATATTTGGTGCAGTTTTATTAACATTAAGTTTATTTGTATTAGTCTTTGCATTTGTATCTAAAAAAAACAACAAAGATGATAAAGAAGAAGTGGCTATATGTAACAAAGCAATATTAATATGCGGAATAATAGCAATTATAGGCTTAATTATAATGATTGTATTTTATGTTCCTAATAGCAACAAAGGCGTTTCGAAAGAAGTAATTAGTGCTTGTAATAATCTATCAGATACATATAAAAAATGTCATTGGAGTGCTTTAGAAAATAGATGTGTTTGTAAATATAGATAGTTAAGAAAGGAGGACATATGGAATACATAGGATATGATATAAAAAATCAATTAATTCAACCTAAAGATATTGATTTTACAATGATAGTTGCAGAAGAAAGTAGAAAAAAAGTTGGTTCAACACTAGGTCGAGCAGCTGTTGGTGCTTTAGCACTTGGACCAGTTGGTCTATTAGCAGGAGTAACAGGTAAAAATAAAAGAACAACTACATTCTTAGTTAAATATAAAAATGGTAGTTCATCAAACCATACTGTAGAAACTGATAGTCATGCTTTTGAACAATTATGCAAATATCTTAGATAGTTTTAAGGAGGTATATAAAAATGGCGTTAATAAAATGTGAAGATTGTGGAAAAGAGTTTAGTGATAAAGCAAGCGCTTGTCCTAATTGTGGTTGTCCAACAATGGAAAGCAAAAATAATATAGTGAAAAAACAACTAAATTCAAAAGTAAAATCAAATAATAATGAAATAATTAAAGATTCAATTTTTTTTAAAGGATTAACTAATGCTGAAAAGAAAAAAGTAAAAAAGTACTCAAGAATTGGTTTTTTCTCAATAACCATTATATTAACAATTATTTTACTTAGTTATGATTTATTTGGTTTAGGTGTATGTTTGTTTTTGGGTATTCTTTTTGGTATTTGTGGTTCTTTGGTTATTTCTGGATTTATTTCTGTATATTATATCAGTAAAAAAGGTGAAGAAGAAAAAAGAAATATGAAAATAGTTTTTATCACAACAATATGTATATTTGTTGGTGCAATATTTTTAGGTGTTCTTTTTAGCGGTGGAAATGGTGGTTCTAATTCTTCACCATCAGATTCAGAAATGGATGCTTGCAGAGCACGTTCTAGCACATACTATAAATGTTATTGGAGTGGTTTGGAAAACAGATGTATTTGTAATCAAAGATAACTTGATAATAATATAATTATAAATTAAATGTGGGGCAACCCACTTTTTTATTGAAATAAATTCTAAGATTTACTAAACCCAACCCCCATATTTAACAGAAATTATAGTTTATTCTATATTCAGATACTTATTAGTAGGAGGTGTTATATATGTATAACAATTTTTTGACTACAAAAGAAGTTAGTATGATTTTACAAATACCAATAGCATATGTTAGAAAGCTAATTAGAGAGTTTAAATTGGGTGCTTATAAAATGGGTAAAGAATATAGAATATCAGATTCCGATTTAGAAGAATATTTGGCGAGTGTTAGATATGGCAAACAAGAATAGTATAATTGATTTAGAAGAATTGTTAGGACTTAAAGACTTTGATAAACATACACTAGAATATGATTTACAATTAATGATAAATGATTCAAAAGAATATGAAGAAAGACAACAAAGAAAAGAAGATTTTATAGAATTATTTAAAGAGTGTTATGATGAATTATGTATATTTATGGAATCAGACTCTAAAAGAAGAATTAGTGTTAATTGCTTTACTTGTTTTAAGGGTATGGACTTAAGAGATAAATATGGCAGACCAAAAAATAGAAGTTAGGAATATATCCTAACTCTTATTTTTATTGGTTATTTTTATTAAACTCTAATAACAACTCATTAATTAAACTATTTAGTTGATTTTCTTTTTCTTCTCTTTGAGAAAACTTATCATTATCTAATAATTGTTTCAATACTAGTATTTCTAAGACTAAATCTTCCATTTTTCTAGTTATTTTATATTTCATTTTATCCTTTCCATACTTTTTGTTGCCATTATTAACACTATTATATCCTTATACCCTTTATATTATTTGCAACAAGCATTATAAATAGTTGCCATAAAAATTGCCAAAAAGTATAATAATTTGTGATACTTTGTGATAGTTTTAAAAAATAAAGAAAAATGATAAATATTTTTGTTCAAAGTAAAAAGTCTTGAATTTCTTAGGAAAAACAAGACTTTCATTTTCATTATGGCGGAGACAGAGAGATTCGAACTCTCGCACCAGTTTCCCGATCTATACCCTTAGCAGGGGCACCTCTTCAGCCTCTTGAGTATGTCTCCAAAGCACATATAAATAATACGATAAATTTAAGAATAAGTCAAGAGGAAATACTAAGTATAAAAAAAATATTAAAAAAACTTGTAATATGTTTTACATTTATGATATTATTGATATATAAAGATATAAGGAAGTGTAAACATGAAAGACACAATAGGTTTTGAAACAACTGCCATTATAGATATAGATGAACAAATTAGAAAAAGAGAAGAAGCATTAAAAGAAGAGGAACTTTTAAATACTATTAAAATGGAACCAATACTAGAAAGAACTGTTATAGAAGAAGAAGAACATGTCACTAAAAAGAAAAAAATGATGAGAGTTACTGATTATATGTTACTTTCATTAATTGTTATGATTAGTTCTGTGTTTGTATATGTTATATTTACTGTTAGATAGCAAGACAAATAGTCTTGTTTTTATTTGATAAATAGTATATAATTTTATTTGTTAAAAAGAGGTGTTATATGACAAATAAAGATTTAGCTGATTTAATATTTCCTAATTTAGAACATGATACTGAATATTATGAAAAATTATATCCAGAAAGAGATTTAAAAGAAAATCAATATGTTACTAGATTTGCTCCTAGTCCTACTGGATATATGCATATAGGAAATTTTATGAGTGTATTAATAGATTATATTATATATAAAAATAGTGATGGAGTATTCTTTTTAAGAAATGAAGATACTGATAAAGCACGTGAAATACCTGATGCTATTGATAAAATAACTCATATACTAAATCATTATGGTTTAAATCCAGTTGAATATGAATATAAAGGTAAAATAGTAGGTAATTATGGACCATATGTTCAAAGTGAAAGAATAGACATATATCATGCTTACATTAAAAAAGCAATAGAAATGGGAAGAGCATATCCATGTTTTTGTAATAAAGAAGAATTAGATGAAATGAGACTTAATCAAGAAAGAAAGAAACAAAGAACTGGATATTATGGTAAATATGCTAGATGTAGATTTTTATCAATAGATGAAATGTGTAATAAAATTAAAGCAGGAGAAGACTATGTAATTAGATTTAAATCAATGGGTGACTTTGAAACTAAGATACCTTTTGATGATGAAGTTAAAGGTAGAATAGAATTTCCAACAAATGATGAAGATTTTGTAATTATGAAATCTAGTGATAAATTACCAACTTATCATTTTGCTCATTTAGTAGATGATCATTTAATGCGTACCACTCATGTAATAAGAGGAGAAGAATGGATTAGTTCTGTACCTAAACATATTGAATTATTCGATGCGTTTGGTTTTAAAAGACCTAAATATATTCAATATCCATTAATATTAAAACAAGATGGTGATATTAAAAGAAAAATAAGTAAAAGAAAAGATCCAGAAGCATCTATGAGTTTTTATGAAGAGAATGGATATAATACTACTGCTGTTATAGAATCAGTAATGACTATAATAAACTCTAATTATGAAGAATGGAGACGTGAAAATAAAGATTTACCATTTACTGATTTCAAATTTCAGGCAAGTAAGATGTCAGCATCAGGAGCTTTATTTGACCTTGAAAAACTAAATAATATTTCTAAAGATATAATAGCTAAAATGAAAGCTAAAGATTTATGTGATGAGTCATATAAGTGGGCATGTATATATGATAAAGACTTTAAAGAATTAATAGATAGAGATAGAGAATATTATATAAGTATTTTAAATATTGAAAGAGAACAAGAAAAACCTAGAAAAGATATATATAACTATAAAATGATTAAAAGTTTAATATGGTATATGTATGATGATTTATTTGATAAAGAAAATAAAGAATATGAGTGGAAAAATATAACTGATAAAGATGAAATTAAAAATATATTAAATACATATATAGCTAAATATTATAATGACTCTGATGATAAAGAAACATGGTTTAATAAAATTAAAGAAATGTGTGATTCCTTAGGTTATGCATCTAATATTAAAGAGTATAAAAAGAACCCTGAAAACTATAAAGGTAATGTAGCAGATATATCTACTGTACTAAGAGTAGCTTTAACTACTAAGTCAAATACACCTGATTTATATCAAATAATGAAATTACTTGGTAGTAAAAAAATAGAAAAAAGATACAATATGTTTAATTAGACACTTTTGTGTCTTTTATTTTTATGGTATAATACTCATAGAATGTAGGTGATATTGTGATATTAGGAATATGTAATGCTCCCGAAGTATTAGAAGTAATGAAGATTGTTAAGATAGTTATTCAGATAATTAAAATTGCTGTACCAATTATATTAATAGTATATGGTATGATTACTTATGTAAGAGCAATAATAGATTCAGATAATGATAATTTAACTAAAGCAAATAAAACAATTATTAATATGTTTATAGCAGCAGTAGCTATCTTTTTAGTTCCTACTTTAGTTGGTACTATATTTGATATAGCTGCGGTAAGTGATAATGGTGTAGTTGATTGTTTTCATAACGCTAATAAAGAAGGAATTATTAATGGATATATTGAGAGAATAGAATCTACTTTTAGTAAAGTTGATTATAATAAAGCTAAAAAATATATAGATAATTTAGATGAAGATGATCCAATTAAAGCAAGTTATCAAAAGAAAATATCTTATTATAAAGAATATGTTGATATAGTAAGTGATATTGAATCATTAAATTCTAATAATTTCTCTGAAAAATCAAAGGATATTAAAAATAGAATATCTAATATAACAGATCCTGAAGTTAAGAAAAAAATAGATAAATTATATGAAGATACTATTAAAGATAGAAAACTTAATGTAAGCAATTATCCTATATCACCAAGTGATTCATTATATAGTGATTTAAATAAATTAGAAGGCAAGTCAATAGCAGATCTTTTAAAAGAAAACGGTTCAAGTGTTAGTGAACTAAATGAGAAGATAAAGAATGCAGTAACTGTAAATGGTGTAGGAACTAGAGAAGCAACAGTTGCTGCGGCAATGACATTAATAGGAACACTTGCAGACTATGGATATAAGTTACCTTATTATTGGGGTGGAAAATATTCAAGTTTGGGTGTTGATCCAAAATGGGGTTCTAATATTGGTAAATCTGCTGAATCAGCAGGAGGTCATTACTATTATTATGGTGGAATGGACTGTTCGGGATTCTTTGATTGGGCTGTATCACAAGGAATGCAAAAAGGGGCTTCAAACTGGTGGAATGATGAACCTAAAATAGTACTTACTGGGCAAACAAAAGCTGTATGTAAAATAGGGGATGCTTTAAGTACTGATGGACATATCGCTTTAATAGTTAGAATAGATAATGCAAGTAAAAATTATATAATTGCAGAAGAAAGGAATGGACTTGAATTATCAACAATACCGTTTAATGGTGCACGATATGGGAATGAACAATATTATTGTGAATCATTATCAGATAAGTATTCAAATTAAAAAGAGCAATTTTGCTCTTTTATCTTAGAAATAATTTTGATAATTTAAGTTTTAATTTATTGTATGGATAGTATATTATAGAAGTATCAAAAGATTTAGATTTCTTTAATATACTTTTTTCATGTGAGAAAGTTTTGAAACTATATTTACCATGATAAGAACCTATACCACTACTTCCAACACCACCAAAAGGTAGATTATGAGGTATTACATGCATAATAGTATCATTAATACATCCTCCTCCAAAACTACATTTTTGAACTACTTTATCTTGAATTATTTTATTACTTGAGAATATATAACAAGCAAGAGGTTTTTCATGTTCATTAATATATTCTATAACTTCATCAATGTTTTTATAAGTCATAATAGGAAGAATAGGCCCAAATATTTCTTCTTGTAGTAATTTAGAATTTTTTGATTTAATATCAATTAGAGTAGGTTCTATTTTTAGTGTTTTATTATCACTTTCACCACCTAATAATATTTTTTCATCTTTAATAAGATTTTTTAATCTATCAAAGTGTTTCTTATTGACTATTTTTACCATTTGAGATGAATTGAGTGGATTTTCGCCAAAGAATTCATCTATTATGATTCTTGCTTCTTCTATAAATCTTTCTTTTAAATCATCTCTTATAAATAAATAATCTGTTGCGATACATGTTTGTCCTGAATTTAATAGTTTACCAAACATACATCTTTTAACACTTACTTTAAAGTTATCAATATCATCAATAATACATGGACTTTTACCACCTAATTCTAATGTAACAGGAGTTAAATTTTCACTTGCTTTAGACATAACTAGTTTTCCAATACTACTACTTCCAGTAAAGAAAATATAATCATATTTTTGATTTAATATTTCTTCATTTTCATGTCTACCACCTTCAATAACAGTTACTAAGTCTTTATTACATGTTTCAGTAAACATTTCTTTTAAAAGAGAACTAGTATTTGGTGAGTATGCACTTGGTTTTAAAATAACAGTGTTACCGGCAGCTATACTTGCTATTGTAGGTTGTACTGATAATAAAAATGGATAATTCCATGTACTCATAACTAGTGTTACTCCATATGGTTCATAATACTTATATGCAATAGATGGAAATTGTGAGAATGGAGGAATAATTACCTTTCTTTTAGACCATTTCTTTAAATGATTTATTTGATATCTAATATCACTTAAAGCCATTCCTATTTCACACATATAGCTTTCAGCATCACACTTATTTAAATCTTTTTCTAAAGCATCAAATATTTTATCTTGATTATTTTGTATCCATCTTTGAATAGTTTTCAAAGTATTAATTCTAAAGTTTATATCTCTAGTATTAAATTCATTAAAATATTTTCTTTGTTCTTTTATAATTTTTTCTATATTCATATTATCTAACCTCTATTATTCATTATACTATAAATTTATTTATTTTTCTTTATTTTTTCAATTTTTATTGTATATCCAATTGGTCCAAGTATTTGTAATAAATTTCTAATAGTAGGTGAATGCATACCACTTTCTATTCTAGCTATTTTAGTTCTACTTACATTAGAATATATACCAAGTAACTCTTGTGTTAAGTTATTTTCCTTTCTAAAACTTATAAAATCTTTAACAAATTCATGCTCAATTTCATCAGTAGTTTTATCTACTTCAATATAATTAATATATTCGTACATATTTTTCATGATGTCATTGTATCAAAAATGATACATTTTGTCAATTGAACCATTTATTATTTTCATGATTTATTGTATTATTTTGATAATGAATGAAGGTGAATTATGGAAAATAATATAAAGGATAATTTGCTAGAATATAGAAAAAAAATAGCTGAATTATCTGAAAAAGAAAAAAAATTAAGAGATTTATATTTAAGGTCATTAGCCAAAGGAGATTTGCAAGGGCCAAATGTTGGCGATTCTTCAATTGATAAACCTTGGTTACAATATTATAGCGAAGAAGCTATAATGTCAGATTTACCTAAGATGACGGCTTATCAGCTTATGAAAAAAAATAATATGGATAATTTAAATGGTATTGCATTAAATTATATGGGTAATAAAATTACATATAAGAATTTAATTGATAACATTGAAAAAGTTGCTAGTGCTTTAAAAGAAAATGGTATAAAAAAGGGAGATGTTATTAGTTTCTGTATGCCTAATGTACCAGAAACTGTATATTGCTTTTATGCCGCAATTAAGCTTGGCGCTATACCAAATATGATAGATTTAAGAACTAATGCTGATAGAATAAAACAATATATAGAAAACTCAAATAGCAAAATGGTAATTAGTTTAGACTTAGTTGCTGATAAGATAAGTGAAGCTGATACAAAAGTTGAACAAACAGTTATTGTTTCTGCCAGTGACTCTTTACCAACATTAAAAAAATACATGTATTTAAAGACTAAAGGTTCCTATACTCCAAAGAAGAATGAAAGGCTGTGGAAAGAATTTTTAAATGATGCAAAAGTAAATGTAGATGATGAAAAATATACTCCTGATTATCCCGCTGTTATAATTTACACGGGTGGTACAACAGGAGTGCCAAAAGGTGCAGTACTATCTAATGATGCATTAACTTCAATGTATGTACAACAAAAGTATGGAAATCCTAAAATGGAAAAAAATGATAGATTATTAGGTATCATGCCACCATTTATAGCATACGGAGTTATTTATGGAATAAATGGACCACTAACAGCTGGTATGGAAATTATGCAAATTCCAAAATTTACCATAAATGATTTTACTAAATTATTATTAAAAACTAAATCACAACATGTAATTGGTGTTCCTGCATTTTATGAACAAATGATTACAGAACTAAAAAACAAAAAAACTGATTTATCATTCTTAAAAAGTTGTATTTCAGGGGGTGCACCAATAACTGAAGCATCATTTTATAATATAAATGAATTTTTACATAATCATAATTATAAATATGATTTTCAAATTGGGTATGGTATGACTGAAGTTGGCTCAAGTGCTACATTTATGGTTGATAAAGACAATTTGATTCCTAGTTCATGTGGAATACCTTTAGTGAAAGACAATTTTGCAGTAGTAAATCCTAAAACTCATCAAATATTAGGTTATAATGAAATTGGTGAAATTACAATGGATGCTCCTACTAGAATGCTAGGATATTTAAACAACGAAGAAGAAACTAATAAGATATTTAAAAAACATGGTGATGGTAGAATATGGGTTCATTCAGGTGATGTTGGTTATATTGACGAAAAAGGTAGAGTTTACATTATAGATAGAACTAAAAATATTATTTTTAGACCTGATGGTCATAATGTTTTTCCATCAAAAATTGAAAATGTGATAGAACGTCATCCAGGTGTTAAACAATGCCTTGTAGTTGGAATACCGTGTATTGAAAATAAAAATGGATTTATACCTGTTGCATTTATGACATTAAATGAAGAATATTTAAATTCTAAGGATGCCATTTTAGCAGAAGTTAAAGAATTATGTGACAAAGAAATTCCAGAACGTGATAAAGCTCTTGCATATTATTTTAAAGATGAATTACCTTTGACATCAATAGGGAAACTAGATAGAAAAACTTTGGCTGAAGAAGAGGGTAAAAAATTAAAATTATCACAAAAAATAATATATTAATTTACTATCAAAATGAAATGTGCTAATATGATATTAGGAATAAAAAAATAGAAAGTGGTGATCAAAATGACAAATAATGCTTTTACAATATGTAGTTTATTTTATAGCATTTTGTTATTAATTGTTTATTTTAATAGAGAAAGAATAAAGACTTATGAAACAACAATGTATAGTAGTTTAATAGTGCTTAATTTACTTAATGTAATATTTGCTTTATCTACATATTATATTGTAAAGTACCTTCCAAATTTATACTTTTTATATTACTTGATTCCAAAATTGTTATTGATTTCATATATGGCTTTTTTGTCAGTATTTACACTTTATGTTATTCACATATCATTTAGCAAGAAAAAGAAAAAACAAACCGAAATTTTAAAAAAGAGTTCAAAATATATCTTAATGTTCTTTCTTTTTTCAATGTTTATGATATTATTGTTAAGATTAGATTATTATGTAGATGGTAAAATAGTTTATACATATGGCCCAAGTGCAAATGTTGTATATATTCTTACTTCACTTATGGTTGTATTTTGGTTAGTATGTATAATTATTAATTATAAAAATATAAAAAACAAAAAATATTATCCGGTTTTTACATATATATTCTTTATTGCTTTTGTTGCTTTATTACAGAAAATTAATCCTGCTTTATTATTAAGCACATCCGTTGGTACGTTTGTTATATTTCTTATGTACCACACAATAGAAAATCCTGATGTTAAAATGATTAAGCAACTGGAAGTTGCCAAAGAACAAGCTGTTAAAGCTAATCTTGCTAAGAGTGAGTTTTTAAGTAATATGTCTCATGAAATTAGAACTCCATTAAATGCTGTTATGGGATTTAGTAATGGACTATTAGATGAAGATATTCAAGATTCTGCAAAGAGTGATGTTAAAAATATTATTATGGCTAGTGAAAACTTACTTGAACTTGTTAATGGTATATTAGATATTTCTAAAATTGAGGCAAATAAACTTGAGATAATAGAGATGCCATACAACTTTAAAGATATGTTTGATGAGTTAGTATTACTAACTAGGGCTAGATTAGGAGAAAAACCTCTTGAATTTAAATATTCTTATGATAAAAATATTCCTGAATATTTATATGGAGATGTTACTCGTTTAAAACAAGTTATAATTAATTTATTAACTAATGCTATTAAATATACAAAGACTGGATATATTATGTTTAAAATATCTGGTAATGTTAAAGAAGATAAAGTTAAATTATTAATAACAGTTCAAGATTCTGGAATTGGTATTAAGAAAGATAGTATAGATAAATTATTTAGTAAATTTGATAGATTAGGTGTTGAAAAAGAAACTTCTGTTGAAGGAACAGGACTTGGTCTTGCAATTACTAAAAAATTAGTAGAACTTATGCATGGAAGTATTTCTGTACAAAGTGAATATGGTTCTGGAAGTAAATTTACTATAAGAGTTGATCAAAACATTCTTAAAGGTAAAGAATTAGAAGATGCTAAAAATAAAAAACCAGTTCAAACTGAACAAGTAATAGATGCTCATGGTAAAAAAGTACTTGTTGTTGATGATAACTTACTTAATATTAAAGTAGCTGAGAGATTACTTGCTAAATATAATGTTACTTTAGAATGCGTTATGTCTGGTCAAGAATGTTTAAAAAAAGTAAATGAAGGCAAATATGACTTGATTTTACTTGATGATATGATGCCTAAAATGACTGGTGGAGAAACATTTATTAAATTAAAAGAAATTGAAGGATTTAATACACCAGTAGTAATCTTAACAGCTAATGCCATAACAGGCATGAGAGAAAAATATTTAAGTGATGGGTTTGATGATTATTTAGCTAAACCTATTGAACAATTAGAATTAAATAGAGTTATAAAGAAGTATTTGAGTTAATACTTCTTTATTTTTTGAATAAAATATGTTATAATATGAAGCCACATGAAAGGGGAAAAGTAAATATGAATTTTTTAGAACAAATTAAAGCTTTAGAAGAAGATAGAAGTGAACAAACTAGTAATGATAAAACTATAAGATTATATGAGGAAACAAAATCAATATTATCAAGAAAATATGATGCATATATATTATTTAATGAAGATAGAAAATATATAGATTATGAAAATATATGTCTATCTAATAATATAGATTTAGGATTATTAAATGAATTATGTAATAAAGATAACATTGAATTATTATTTGATTTTTTTGTTGATGATAAGAAAGGCTATTTTAGATTATATTTTAAATATGATTTAGATTATTTAAAAGATAACAGTGAAAGTAATTTTAAAAATAGTCTTTTACATAATTTACCTGTTGAGAGTGATTATGATTCTCAATTAATTAGAATTAATACTATGTCATTATTTGAGAATATATCAAAAGAATTAATAGATGAAGTTAAGTCTAGTTATTTTACTGGTATTGCTAATTGTAAAAAGACAGTTAGAAATGTAAATTATTCTTTACTTAAATATTTATGTGATGAAGCCGGTATTACATACATGTTAGGTGATGAGGATACTATAGTATTTTGTTTTAAGGTTAACACGATTAAAGACTATATAAATATTAATAACGAAAAAGAATTGACTATGACATTATATTAGTATTTATAGTGTAAAATATCTTGAACTCTTAATGATTTATGGTATAATTAAATTAAGGGTAGAGTGATAATATGAATGATGTGAATTTATTAATTAATAATGGAGTAAATGTTAATAAAAGTTTAGAACTTTTTGGTGATATGGAAATGTATAATGCTACATTAAGAGACTTTTTACAATTAGTTGATGCTAAACTAGCTAATTTAAAAAGATATAGAGAAACAGCAGATTTACAAAACTATGCTAATGAAGTTCATTCACTTAAAAGCGATTCTAGTTATTTAGGTTTTACTACATTAGCAGATTTAGCTTATCAATTTGAATTAAAAGCTAAAGCTAATGATATAATGTATATATATAACAATTATCAAACTTTATTAAATGAAGCTAAAAGAATTATTAAAGTATCCAAACAATATTTAGGTATGGATACTACTGAAGATATTATGGAAGATATGACTAGCGTTGTTAAAGATGAAGCAATATTAGTTATTGATGATTCTAATCTTGTTGCTAATTTTATTAAAAAAATATTTGATAATAAATATGATGTATATATTGCTAATGATGGTGCTAAAGCTATTGAAATAATTAATAGTGGTAATGCTGATAGAATAAAATGTTGTTTGTTAGATCTAAATATGCCTAATGTTAATGGATTTGAAGTATTAGATTATTTTCAAAAAAATAATTTATTCTATAAAATGCCTGTATCTATAATAACAGGTAATGATACTTCAGATTCAGTACAAAATGTATTTAATTATCCAGTAGTAGATTTACTTACTAAACCATTTAATGAAAGAGATATAAGAAGAATAATTGAAAAAACACTAAACTATTATAAATAGTGTTTTTTTTGTTATAATTTTTATTTATCATAAATAATATATAATAGAGGTGAATATGATAAATAGAAAGAATTTATGGTTTTTGACTTTGTTTTCTTTAATATTAGTATTAGGTATTTACTATATAACTCTTCCAAGTGAAATATTTAGTGATAATAAAACAAAAGAAGTTAATAAAACAGTTGATGTTAAAATTAGTGAAAATGATAAACTAGTGGCATTAAGAGTAAAAAGAAATGAAAAGATTGAAACAACTATGAGTGAATTACAAGATAAATTAACTTCATCTTCTTTGACAAGTGAAGAGAAAAATACTGCTTTTGAAGAGCTACAATTATTAAATTTAGCAAAAGGAAAAGAAACTTATTTAGAAGATAAAATATTAAATGATTTTAAAATTAAATCCTTTGTTGAAATAAATAATGATAATATTAAAGTAACTATATCATCTAGTGAACACAATAGTGAACTTGCTAATAAAATAATGAGAAGTATACAAGAAGAATTTAAAGAAAAGAAAAATATTACTATTAAGTTTGAATCATAATAGGCTTTTTTCTTTCACATATTTTATAATTATTCATAAATTACTTTAGGATAGTGAATAAAATATATGTTAAAGAGAGGGTTAATATGACAGGAAATATACTAACTAAAAGAGAAAAATCTGTTTTTGAGTTATTAGTTCAAAATAAAACAACAAGAGAAATAGCTACTATATTAGGAATAAGTGAAAAGACTGTTAGAAATCATGTATCTAATGCTATGCAGAAACTAGGATGTAAAGGAAGAGCAGGAGCAGTTATTGAACTTTTGAAGTTAGGGGAAATATCATTATAAAAATGGCTTTAAAAAGTCATTTTTTATATTATAGAGAATATTATTTAATATGATAAAGAAATATACAATAAATAAAATATGTGTAACATCTATTTCGTTTTTTTTACTTTTGATGTTTTATTTAGTACCAACTTCGCCTAATAAAGAAATTAAAATAGATAAGAGTATTACTGATAAAAAAGAAGTAGTAGTATATCTAATGGATAATGATTATTATTTAGGGAGAATGATAGAGTATGCTAGTTATGATAATATTATTGATTTAGTAAATAAAAAATTAAATATACTTATTAATGGTAGTGATGTATTAAATGATTTTAAACCTTTAATACCAAAGAATACTAAAGTAAATAGTGTTAAAATAGATAAAAATAATATATATATTGATTTTTCTAGAGAGTTATTAAATGTAAGTAAATATAATGAAGAGGTTATGATAGAGAGTATTATTTATACTATTACTGATATAAATGGTATTAATAATATATATTTATCTATTAATAATGAACCACTTAAATATTTACCTAAAAGTAAAAAGGAAATACCATATCCATTAAATAGAAGTTATGGTATAAATAAAGAATATGATATAAATAATTTAAAAGATATAACCAAGACTACTATTTATTTTAATAAAAAAAATAATGATATAGAATATTTAGTACCAGTTACTAAAATCATGAATACTAATAGTGAAAAGATAGATATAATTATTGAAGAATTAAAAAGTATAGTAAATGCTCAATATAATTTAAATAGCTATATAAATAATAATTTAGAAATAGTAAGTCATGAAGTAAATAACGATAAAATGAATATAATATTTAATGAATATATATTAGATAAAGATAAATCTGTTCTTTTAGAAGAAGTTAAGTATGCTATTGCTGAGTCTATTTTTGATAATTATGATGTAAATGAAATAGTTTTTAATACAAAAGATAGAAGTAATATAGCAACTATTTCAAAAAATAATTAAAAATACTTGAAAAATACTAAATAATGTTGTATACTTTATTAGTAATTTCAAGTTGTCCTCGTAGCTCAGCTGGATAGAGCAACGGCCTTCTAAGCCGTCGGTCACACGTTCGAATCGTGCCGAGGACACCATGTTTGAAAGTAAAACTGCTTAACGCAGTTTTTTTCATAATAGAAATTAACTATAGAATATATTGATTAAGAATGTTATAATATGATATATAAGTGGAGGGAACTTATGAATTATAAAGAATACTTAACTAATTTAATTAGCAGTTTAGGAATAGATAAAGATTTAATAGATATATCTATACCACCAAAAGAAGGAATGGGAGACTATTGTTTACCATGTTTTAAAGTTAAAATTGATAATTTAAATAATCCTAATGAAAAGGCTAATTACTTATTAGAACATTTAGAATTTGATAAAAATATTATTTTAGATGCTTTTGTGATTGGACCATATTTAAATTTTAATATTAATAAAGAAAGTTTAAGCAAATTTGTAATAGAAAAAATAGAAACATTAAAAGAAAAGTATGGAAGTAATAATGAAGGAATTGGTAAAAGTTTATTGATAGAACATACTTCTATTAATCCTAATGCATCTCCTCATATAGGAAGAAGTAGAAATAGTATCATAGGAGACTTTTTATATCGTTTATATAAATTTAATGGTTATGATGTTGATAGAGAATATTTTGTTAATGATATAGGTAAACAAATAGCGATGCTTTTAATCGGAGTTAAAAAATATTCTGATATAAATAATGTTACTTTTGATGAAATGCTTGAATTATATATTAAAATTAATGAAGAAGCAAAAGTAGATGAAGAAGTAGAAAAAGAAATATTTAAATATTTAAATGCTTTAGAAAATGGAGATGTTTCTGTAAGAGATGAATTTAAGAAAATTACTGATATATGTGTTGAAGGTCAAAAGAGTATTTTTGATAAAATAGATATTCATTGGGATTCATTTACTTATGAAAGTAATTTTGTATTTGGAAAAGTAACTCAAGAAATATTAGATAAAATAAAAGAAAAAGGTAAACTAAAAGAAGATGAAAATGGAAGATTATATGTTGATTTAAGTGGTTATAATATACCTACTAAGTCTCCTGTATTAGTATTAACTCGTGAAGATAAAACAAGTCTTTATCCATTAAGGGATATAGCATATACTATATATAAAATGGAAAAGAATAAAGATGTTAATTTAATCGTATTAGGTGAAGATCAAAAAGTATATATGGAACAAATAAGTGCTGTTTTAGATATTTTAGGATACGATAGTCCTAGTTTGATATCTTATTCATTTGTACTTTTAAATGGTGAAAAAATGGCCACTAGAGAAGGCAAAATAGTATTATTAGAAGATTTTATTGCATCAACTATTGATAAATTAAAAGTTAACTTTAAAGAAAGAGGAACACAATTAAATAATGATGAGTATTTAAGTTTAGCATCTTCATGTATTAGATATAATATGTTAAATATTAATCGTGGTAAAAATATTAATTTTAATTTAGATGATGCGACTAATTTTACTGGTAATTCTGCTATATACATTTTATATAATTATGTAAGAATTAAATCTATATTAAATAAAGGGAAGTTTAATATAGATTATAGTAATATTGTGTTAAATACTAAAACTGAAGAACAAATAATTAAAAAATTATATGATTTTGAAAATATTATTATTGAAACTATTAAAACAAGTGAATCTTCTATAATAGCTAAATATTTAAATGATTTATGTAGTTTATTTAGTAAGTATTATGAAGAGACAAATATATTAAAAGAAAGTAATGAATTGGTTAAGAATTCTAGATTATTACTTCTTGATTCTATTAGAATAGTAATAGAAAATGGAACTAGTATTTTAGGTATTAAAACAGTAGATAGATTGTAAAAACGAGATATTCTCGTTTTTTGTTTAATTAATTTAATATTATTATTTAACATGATATAATTGATATAGAAAGAAATGTGATTATTATGAGATATTTATGTACTTTTGGTAGTGGATGGAGTAAAGCAATAAAAAATATATTTGTGAAAGATTTTGTTGATTATCGTATTAAAAGCCTTAATAATGTGTACCTATTATTAAAGGATATAAAGTGTAACACTACTAATTTTGATAAAAGTGTTAATAGTATAATAAATGATTTAAAAATTAATTATAATGATATTAAGAAAAATTTAAATTTATCGGTATAAATGGAAATCAACCTTGCAAATTAAATTATAAAAATTTAAATAAACTAGAAATGGAAATACAAAGTGAATTAAAAATAAAAGTATCTAAAAGCAAACATGATTTAGATTTTGTATTATCAAAATCAAACTTAAAATTAAACGATAAATTATCAGTTTTAATAAATGGTAAAAAAACAAAAGTTTATATTTTGATAAAACAATAAATTGACTAAATCTATGTTTTGTGGTATAATATGCTCATATTTGAAAGGATGGGGGGAATTATGTGGCTTAATTTATATTTAATATCTACATTAATTAGTTGTACTATTAATATTAGTAAATCAATGTATATAAAAAGAAAGATGGAATATAATCAAGATGAGGTTATTAAAAAATATAATAAACTAAGTAATATGAATAAAGTACTTAGTAATTTAAAAAATATATTTATAAGTTTATGTCCTATAGTTAATATAATTCATTCTATTAAGAATCTTAAGACTCCTAATGATATATTATATTCTAAATGGAAAAGTAATACTTTAGATAGCTATATTTATTTAGATAGAAAGTTGGATGAAGAACCTGCTGTTTCGAGTGAACTTCCTGAAATAAAAGCAAAAAAAGAACAAACAGCACCAGAGTTGCCTAAAAGAAAAGATAAAGCACCAACACCTGAACTACCTAAGAGAAGAGAAAATGACGAGTATGTTATTAAACCTGAGAAAAAAGTAGCAACTGCTCAAAGTAATCCTAAAATGAGTCCTCTTGATTATTTAAGAAGCGAATATAACAAAGAAAAAAGAATTTATGATACAATGGTGTCAAATGGAGCATCTAAAAGTGAATTAAATGCTCAAGCACTTAAAATTAATGCTATAGTATCAAAATACAAAGAAGTTAAAAACAATAATGTATATAGATCATCTGGACCAAAACTTACATTAAAATAATCAGTAGAAATACTGATTTTTATTTTAGATTATGATAAAATAAATATATATTAAATATTAGTGAGGTAAATTATGAGAAGTGTTTATATTCATATACCATTTTGTAATAGTATTTGTTCTTATTGTGATTTTTGTAAGTTTTTAAATAATGATGTTTGGGCTAGTAATTATTTATATTATTTAAAAAAAGAAATAGAAAAGTATTATGAAAAAGACACAGTTAAAACATTATATATAGGAGGAGGTACTCCTAGTTGTTTATCATATAATAATTTAATTAAACTATTTAATATAATTAAAATATTTAAATTAACTTCTGATTGTGAATTTACATATGAATGTAATATTAATGATCTTAGTGAAGAATTTTTATTATTTTTAAAAGAAAATGGTGTTAATAGATTAAGTATTGGTGTTGAAAGTTTTAATAAATATAAACTTAAATATTTAAATAGAAAACATAATAAAAAAGATATATTTTCTAAAATAGCTTTAGCAAGAAAAATTGGTTTCGATAATATTAATATTGATATTATGTATGCAATACCTATAGAGGATATGTCTATATTAAAGAAAGATATTAAATATGCATTAAAACTTAAAGTGGATCATATAAGTACATATTCTCTAATAATAGAACAACATACTCTTTTATATAATAAGAAAGTTAAACCTATTGATGAAGATATGGATTTTAAGATGTATAAGTATATATGTAAAAAGTTAAAAAAACACGGGTATAAACATTATGAAATAAGTAATTTTGCAACAGAAGGTCATGAAAGTAAACATAACTTAACATATTGGGATAATAATGAATATTATGGTTTTGGTCTTGGCGCACATGGTTATATTAATAATATGAGATATGAAAACACAAGAAATTTTAATAAATATTTAAAAGAAGAATATAGATTAAATGAGTTATTAATATCTACTCAAGAAGAAATGGAAAATGAACTTATATTAGGCCTTAGAAAACTTAAAGGAGTAAATATAAAGGAATTTGAAAAGAAATTTGATATAAGTATATTTAAAGTATTTAAAATAGAGGATGCTCTTAATAATAAAAATTTAGTGCTTGATGGTGATTATATCAAAATAAGCGAAGATAAAATATATATAAGCAATGAAATAATAAATGAAATATTGTAGTGGTTGATAACTGCTACTTTTTTTGTTATAATACACTCTTGAGGTGAAGGGGATGTTAGAACTATTAGCTTTTTGGGTACTTTCTGTACCAACTAGTTTATTAATGCAATATGGTGTAATGTATAAAATGACTAGTTTTGCTGCGAATAATGGATATTTAATAAATAAGAATCATAATAATGAAAATATGTATGTTGATTTAATGAAAGTCATAGTAGAAAATACACCAAAGTTTGATCTTTATACGATAATGCCTGTTATGAATTTGTTGACTTCATTTAATTTTTCATACTTAGTTGCTAAAAATCAAGCTGCTATATGCGATGATATGGAATATCTTGGCTATTATAGAAAAATGACTGATGAAGAAATGGAAGTGTATAATAAAAAACCAACTACATTTACAGCATTGTGTTTGGCTTTTGATGAAAAGAAAGAAGAATATAAAGAAATCCCTGTAGAAAAAAGTTTAGTAGTTATTAATGAAAGTGAAGAATTAAAAAGAATTAAATCTTTAAAAGAAGAATATATTTATTTAAGAAATAGTGTTAATGATGATTTAATAGAAAAACATAATGATGAATATATAAAAAAACTTAAATAGAACTTTTTAAAAAAGTTCTATTTTTTTACAAAATTTTACACTTTTTTTACAATTAAATTTATGATTGGTATTTACAAATTACTCTAAAAAGAGTAATATAGTGGTAGGAAGTGAAACAAAGTGGTAGAAAGTGGGGTGTCTTATCAATGCTGATGGGTGAGTATCATCATAATATTGATGAAAAGAGTCGTCTAATTATTCCTGCTAAGTTTAGAAGTGAACTTGGGGATAGATTTGTAATCACTAAAGGGCTTGATAAGTGCTTATTTGTTTATTCTGAAATTGAATGGAATAAATTAATGCAAAAGGTTTCATCCTTACAATTTACTAAAAAGAATGTTAGAGCATTTGAACGTACATTCATTGGTGGAGCTTCTTTAATTGAATTCGATAAACAAGGTCGAATTAATATTACCTCACCGTTAGTTCATTACGCCAATATTATAAAAGAATGTGTAATTATTGGCGTAAGTGAACGACTTGAAATATGGAGTAAAGAAGAATTTGATCGTTATATGACTGATAATGAAGACAACTTAGAAGAAATAACTGAAAATATCTTCGATTGTGATATTTATGAAACATAAAAGTGTACTACTAAATGAGGTAATAGAGTATTTAAATTTGAAACAGGGTGGTAAATATATAGATGCGACTGTTGGCTATGGTGGACATTCTAGTTGCATCCTAAAGAAAATAGGAAAAGAAGGGGTTCTTTTCGCCTTTGATCAAGATGATGAGGCAATAGCATATTCAACAAAAAGACTTAATGAAATTGGAGATAATTTTACAATATTTAAGAGTAATTTTGTTAATATGAAAAAATATGTTAATGAAAAAGTAGATGGAATACTATTTGATTTAGGTGTGTCTAGTCCCCAACTTGATGATGGTGATAGAGGATTTAGTTTCCATAAAGATGCTGTTCTTGATATGAGAATGGATAAAAGTAATCCACTTGATGCTAAGAAAGTAGTAAATGAGTATAGTTATAATGATTTAGTTAGAATATTCTATAAGTTTGGTGAAGAAAAATATTCTAAGTCAATTGCATCAGCAATAATAAAAACTAGACCAATAAATACTACATTGGAGCTTGCAGAAGTTATTAAATCTTCAGTACCAATTAGTTATAGGAATAAATCTCATCCAGCTAGAAAAGTATTCCAAGCAATAAGAATAGAAGTTAATCATGAACTTGATATATTAGAAAGTTCATTAAATGATGCATTTGATTTACTTAATATTGGCGGTAGACTTGTTGTAATAACATTTCATTCATTAGAAGATAAGATAGTTAGTAATGTATTTAAAAAATTATGTTCTGATGATGAGTCAACAAAGAAACTTCCATTTGTACCAGAAGAATTAAAAGCAAAAGCTAAAATGATAGTTAAATTAACTCCTAGTGAGAAAGAAATAGATGAAAATAATAGAAGTAGAAGTTCTAAATTAAGAGTAATAGAAAGGGTAAGATAATGAAACAAAAAAAGTATGTTAGATTTAAGGGTGAAAAAAATATGAAAAAAATTATATTTGTTATGGTTTTTGGTATCTTATTATGTAAGTTTGTTGGTAATGCTCAAATTCAATCTAAAAACTCTGAACTTCAAAGATTAAAAAGTAAAATTGAAACTCAAGAAAAACTAAATTTAAGTATGCAGATGAAAATAAATGAGCTTGCATCATTAGATAATACAATGCAGGTTGCAGATGCTTTTGGTTTGGAGTATAATAATAGTAATATTAAAATAGTTTCAAAATAAGAGGTGTAAAATGAAGAAAACAAGAATAATTAAGATTAAACCTATATTCATAATTATTGTTGTTTTTATTTTTTTGTGTATAATTTTTAAATTAGTTTATATTGGTACTGGTAATGTAAAAGTAGGTAAAAGTACTCTTGCTGAATTTGCTAATGCTAGAGATGTTAGAAAAAAGACTATTAGGGCTAAGAGAGGAACTATTTATTCTCGTGATGGTGAAGTACTTGCTAAAGATGTAAATAGTTATACAGTAATAGCATACTTATCTGATACTAGAACTAAAGATCCTAAAAAGCCTTATCATGTTGTTGATAAAGATCTTACTGCTGAAAAGTTAAGTCCATTAATTAATATGACTAAAGAAAAGATACTTGATATATTAAATATAACTGTTGAGAGTTGTGATGATGATAATAATTGTAAAAAGGTAAGTCCATATCAAGTTGAATTAGGACCTGGTGGTAGAGGCATTACTGAGCTAGTTAAAGACCAAATTGATGAGCTTGATCTTCCTGGTATAGATTTTATATCTAGTACTAAAAGATATTATCCTAATGGGGACTTTGCTTCGTATACTCTTGGATATGCTAAGAGTGATGATGAAGGATTATTTAAAGGTGAAATGGGTATAGAACTTTTCTATAATAAAGAACTTACTGGTAAGGATGGTTATATTGAATATCAATCTGATTTACAAGGTTATCAAATAACAAGTACTCCTAGTATTGAAAAGAAAAGTACATCTGGTAATGATGTATATTTAACACTTGATGATAATATTCAAATGTTTACTGAACAAGCTATGAATAAACTTGAAGAATCATCTCCTGAGTGGGCAACTATTTCTGTTATTAATGCTAAGACTGGTGAAATTTTAGGTGTATCATCAAGTCCATCATTTAATAATAATACTCGTGATATAAAATCATATTATGATCCTTTTACATCTTATGAATATGAGCCAGGTTCAACTATGAAAATATTTAGTTTTATGGCTGCTATGGAAAACGGATTATATAATGGTAGTGATAAATATAAAAGTGGTATTATAAATGTAGATGATGCTAAAATTAAAGATTGGAATAATCATGGTTGGGGTGAAATAACATATGATCAAGGTTTTATGGCATCTTCAAATACTGCTGCAGTTAATCTAGGACTTAAACTTGGGCGTGCTAAACTAAAAGATTTTTATAATTTACTTGGTTTTGGTACTAAGACTGGTATAAGTCTTCCTAATGAAGGTGTAGGACTTATAAATTTTAGATATAATACTGAGATAGCAGCAGCATCATATGGACAAGGCATGACCGTTTCTGCTATTCAAATGATACAGGCACTTACTACTCTTGCTAATGATGGCACAATGATTAAACCATATATAGTATCTAAAATGGTTAATAGTGAAGATGGCAGTGTTATTCTTGAAAATAAAAGAACAGAAGTTAAAAAAGTATGTAGCACTGAAACAGTTAATAAAATGATTGAGTTAATGAGAGGAGTAGTAGATGGTTCATTTAAAGCATCTACTGGTACTGGTTACTATATAAAAGGATACGATTTAGTAGGTAAAACAGGTACTGCTCAAATTGCATCTAATAAGGGTGGTTATTTAAAAGGAAGTAGAAATTATATTAGAAGCTTTGCTGGATTATTTCCTGGTGAAGATCCTGAAATTATTGTTTATGTTGCTGCATCTAAACTTACAAATGCTAATGTACTTAAAACTGCGATTAAAGGTCTTGTTAAAGATGTTGGAACATATTTAAATATATATGAGGATATTGAAGAAAATGATGAAGAAGTATATATAGTAGATTCATATATTAATAAAGATACAACTATTGAAGTAGAAAGTATTAATAATTCTAATATGGAAGCTGTTGTGATAGGTGAGGGAAATAAAATAATAAGTCAATATCCTAATGAAGGAACTACATTAAATCTAAGTAATAAAATATTTTTAAAGACTAATGATACTAATTATAAAATGCCTAATATAAAAGGTTGGTCTAGAAGTGATGTATTAGTATTCGCTAAAATGATAAATTTAGATGTTAATTTTGAAGGATATGGATATGTTAAAAGTTTTGATATAAAGAAAGATAGTGAAATAGATATATCTAAAACATTAAATGTAATACTTGAACCTAAATATAAAGAAGAAAAAAATACTAAAAAAGAAGATTAATTCGACAAAATTTTTAAATTAAAAGATATAAAATGTTCTTGAGGTGAAAAAATGAGAACATTTTATTTATTTGATGTAAAAGAAAATATTCTTAAAAATTATAGAAATAATTATGAAGAATTATATAGTTTATTAGAAAGTATTCATTATTTAAAAACAGAAGATATTATTTTAGGATTTAATATATATCAAAAATTAGTAAATCCAATGAGAAAAGAAGAATATAATGATTATATAAAGAAGAATAATTTAGGAAAAGAAAATTATATTTGTTATAATTATACTCATACTATAAATGATTTCTATTTTAATGAGTCTACTAAAATGATAATTAATAATTCACATATTAAAATTAAAACAAATAAAAATGTTCCTTCATTTTTTTATAATATTAGGAATTTTAAGAACATATTTGTATGTGACTTTAATAATCATGATTATTTTTTACTTGAAGAAGCCATTTATTCTTCTTGCATAACATCATAAGTATGATATAATGTTTATGGAGGTTGATAGGTATGCTTTATGATATTTTATATTTATTAGGTGGTCTAATAGCTGGATTAGTAGCTGGATTTCTAATTGCTAAGAAATTATTTCAAAAACAATTAAAAGAAAATCCACCAATCAATGAAGAAATGATAAAAACATTAATGAGAGGTATGGGAAGAAACCCAAGTCAAAAACAAGTTAATCAATTAATGAAACAAATGCAAAAATATCAATAGTAATATTGATATTTTTATATTATAATTATTATGGTGTTATGTATGATATATAAAAGTGAAGAAGAAATGAAAGAAAAATTACAAAGTGAGATGTTAGATGCTCAAAATAATCTTAAAAGAGATAGAATTAAATTATTTTTTAAAAGAATTATAACTATTATAATAGTTTTTTCTATTTTAATAGGACTTATATTACTAAGAAATCATTATGGAGAGGTTGAAATAAAATCTAGTTCTCTTACTTTTTTTGGTATTGAGTTTGAAAAGCCTTATAGTCCATTATATAGAATTGAACTTGGTGATGATGTTATAAAATATGATTATATTAATGATAAAAAATATACTTTAATACCTTATTTTGTTAATTTTCATAATATAGATTCTACTAATGAAAATAAAACTAATACTATTAAATATAGTAATAATCTTTCTCTTAATATTAGTGCTTCATTATGTAAGAGTAAGAATTCTAAGGGTAAATATGTTGATGCTTGTTATTATTCTGAACCTATATATGAAAGTATTAATACTAGTTTTGAAAATATTAAAATATCTAATAATAATAGTGTAATATATTCAGGTATTTTTAATAGTAATTTAAATGATTATATTAAGAATAAAGGAAATTATAGTATAGAAGTGATATCTGTCTATAATAATGTTAAAACTACTCTTATATTTAACTTGGAGGTTATATGAAACTAATAAGACATTTACATAATGTTAATATTCATAGATTTTATGTGTTTATACTATGTTGTAAAGTAGGTATACCTTTTCAAGGTTTAGTACATGATTTATCTAAATATTCATTAAGTGAACTT
This sequence comes from Bacilli bacterium, assembly GCA_016302505.1. Classification (GTDB taxonomy): domain Bacteria; phylum Bacillota_I; class Bacilli_A; order RF39; family UBA660; genus CAG-1000. Next base: position 8,653 of record JAEDNL010000009.1, on the reverse strand, counting down.
GTTGCATCTGTCAAATATTTCACTGATGGTACTAAAAGTCCTTTGACAACTGATAAGAGTATTAATGGTTATAGTCTTGCTTGGTTACATCATAAAGGACATAATAAACATCATTTTGAATATTGGTATGATTATAATGCTAAAATTAAAACACCAGTTATACCATTTAAATATATGAAAGAAATGATATGTGATAGAATAGCTGCGTCTAAAGTATATTATAAAAATAATTATAATGATTCTTGTTCAATTGAATATTTTAATAGTCATAAAAATGAAATAAGAATGGATGAAAGATTAATATCATATTTAGAAGATGTGTTTACTAGATTATCTAAAGAAGGTGAAAGTTTTTTAAATAATAAAAATCTTAAAGAATTATATTTGAAACATTTATCTAAATAATATATAATATTAAAGGAGTAATTATGAAAAAGAAAATTCAAGAATATTTAACATATTTAACAGCAGAATATATATATATTCCTTATGATAAAGAAGAATTATTAAGTTTACCTAAAGATAAATATATTTATAATAACTCATCTTTAGGAACTCTTTGTAATGGTCATAAAATATTTAGTCCAGTTAGTGGTAAAATAATAGGTATTAGTGAAATGGATTATGTCGACTCATTAAAAAAATGTCTTGTTATTGAAAATGATTTTATTGATAGACGTGAGAAACTTAATCCAACAAGAAATATAAATAAACTTAAGAAAAGTGAAGTAATACAGTCTTTAGAAAAATATAATCTTAATAAAAAAATAAATAGTAAAACTACATTAGTAGTTAATTCTTTTTATGATAAAAAAAGTGATCTTAAAGATATGGTTATTAATTATGAATCTTATGAAGAAATATTAGAGGCTATAGATGAATTTATGAATATTTTTAATATGAAAACATGTTATATATCTATACCTAGTAATGATATAGTATCCACCGCATCATATGAGAAATATATTAATGCTTTTCCTAATGTATGTATAGTACACTCTAATAATAAGTTTAAAGACTCAACGTGTGCATTCTATTCAGTAGAAGAAATACTAGCAATATATAGGGCAATACATTTAGATTATTTATATGATTCAGTAATGTTTACAATAAACTTTAATGATAATTTAACTATTGTAAAAGTTAAAGTGTATACAGCATTATTTGAAATATTAAGGGCATTAAAAATTCAATATAAAAATAAAAAAATAATAGTAAATAATAAAGAAATATCTAATATAAAAAGTTTTGTAGTAGATAATAATGTAAGAAGTGTAATAATAAAGGAATAAAATTATGATATATGTTTTTTTAGGTAATGAGGCAAATATTTTAAAAAGAAAAATAGATACTTTAATAAAAGAATTAAATATTGATAATATAATTAATTATGATTATGATGATTATAATATTATTGATATATTAAATGAAGTTAATTATGTAGATTTATTTAATGATAAGAAACTAATAATAGTATCTAATTTTTCTTTTAAGAAAATAAAAGATAAAGAAGAAAAAGAATTTATAAAATATATAGATAATATGAATGATAATATTATTATTTTTAAATGTATAGATAGTTCATTAGATGAAAGAAAAACCCTTACTAAAAAATTAAGAGAAAAGTGTAAAATAGAAGAATTAAAAAAAATGGATTATAAAAGTTTAAATGAATATATTACTAATATGTTTGTAGTTAATCATAAAAAGATAACTTATGATCAAGTAAAAGAAATATTAAGTAGATGTGAATATAATGATGATTTTGCAATTAATGAAACAGAAAAATTACTTTTATATAAACTTGGTGAAGAAGTTATAACTGATGAAGATATAGAAAAAGTAATTAGTAAAAATACTGAAAAAGAAATGTTTACTTTAACTGATGCAGTTATGAAAAAAAATATAAAACAAATATATGAATCATTTAATATTTTAATTAAAAGTAATATTGATCCAGTTGTTATAATAGATAGTTTAGAAAAACAATTTAGAACTTTATATCAAGTTAAAATATTAAGTCAAACTATGAATGAAAAAGATATAGTTAAAAAACTAGGTATCAATGCTTATGTAGTTAAAAAAACTTATGAAAATATAAATAATTATAATGAAATGGAAATATTAGATAATCTATATGAACTTAGTAATTTAGATATAGATATTAAAATAAATGGTCTTGATAAATATAAGGTACTTGAAAACTTTTTCTTAAAAATATAATGTATATACTTTACATTAGTTTAGTAAAATATAATGAAGTATAATATTATTTAGAGTATAATGTTAATAGGGATGTGATAAAATGTTAATTCTTGCAAAAAGTATTTTAGGAATGATGATTGGTTTCTTTATAGCAGTAGTATTAGGATGGTTTTTAATACCATTTTTAAAGAAATTAAAATGTAAACAAAGTATTAGTGTATTTACAGCATTTACTCATGCTAAAAAGAATGGAACACCTACGATAGGTGGGTTAATATTTATAATACCAACACTACTTGCGATGTTATTTTTGTATTTGAGAGGTTCTCTTCAAATAACACATAGTTTACTTATTATAATGTTTGTATTTATATCTTATGCTTTACTTGGATTTGTAGATGATTATTTAAAAATAAGAGAACATAATAATGATGGGCTTTCAATACCACAAAAATTACTTGCTCAAGTATTAATAGCTCTTATATTCTTCTATATATATATGCAAGGTGGAGGAGATGCGAATGTTACGATTTCATCTTTAAATATTAGTATTGATATGAAATGGTTCTATGGAATATTTATATTATTCTTACTTGTAGGTTCATCAAATGCAGTTAATCTTACAGATGGTTTAGATGGTCTTGCTGGTGGACTTTCATTAATAGCATTTTTAAGTTTTGGTATTATTACATGGGGTTCGACTTGGATAGAGGGATATCAAGAAATAGCAATATTTTGTTTTATACTTGTAGGTTCTTTATTAGGATTCTTAGTGTATAATACTCATCCTGCGAAAGTATTTATGGGAGATACTGGTTCATTATCATTAGGTGCAACTTTAGCAGCAGTAGCAATATTAACTGAACATGAACTTTCACTTGCTGTTATAGGTGGTGTATTTGTAATAGAAGCATTATCAAGTATAATACAATTAACCGCAATAAAAAAATTTGGTAAAAAAGTATTTTTAATGACGCCAATACATCATCATTTTGAAAAACTAGGATGGGAAGAAACAGATATTGTTAAAATGTTTTATATAGTAGGATTTATGCTTGGAATGGTAGCAATTTATTATGGAGTTTGGATGTAAGAAAGGAATGATTCTTCATAAAAACAAATAAAATTGTAATTATTACTACTATAGTTTTATCTATAATTGGTACTATTATGATATATTCAAGTAGTTATATATGGGCAGAATATAAATATAATAATCCATATAAATACGTAATATCTCAAATAATATTTTTAATTATTGGTTTATTTTTAATGAAAATATTTAATAAAATAGATTATAATATTTACAAAAGAAAAGCAAATACTTTTTTGGGTATTTGCTTTTTGTTACTTATTTTAGTATTAATACCAGGAATAGGTAGTGTAAGAAATGGTAGTAGGAGTTGGTTTGGTCTTTTTGGATTAGGGTTTCAACCAAGTGAACTTTCTAAATTAGCGATTATAATGTTTACTGCTAAATATTTATCAAAAAATGATAAGTTAAAAAGAAATACATTTAAATTTATTTTACCAATACTAGGAGTTATATTACTATTATTTGGACTTATTATGTTAGAACCTGACTTTGGTACTGGTATGGTAATTGTTATATCTTTAATAGGTCTTATATTTATATCAGGTACTGATACATCTATATTTATAAAACTTGGGTTAATAGGTATTATAGGTATAGTTATACTTGTATTAATCGCACCATATAGATTAAGTAGAATAACATCATTTTTAAATCCATGGAGTGATCCATTAGGAAGTGGTTTTCAAATGATACAAAGTTTATATGCTATTGGACCTGGTGGGCTTTTAGGTTTTGGATTTTTAGGTTCAAGACAAAAACACTTTTATTTACCAGAACCACAAACTGATTTTATATTTTCAATTATAACAGAAGAATTTGGTTTTATTGGTGCTTTAGTAGTAATAATACTATTTATAATTCTTTATTATAATATAACTAAACTTGCGATTAGATGTACTGATTTATTTGGTAAATACTTAATATTTGGATTACTTTTCTTACTTATTTTTCAAACTTTACTAAATTTATCTGTAGTAGTAGGGTTAGTACCTATAACTGGGGTTATACTTCGTGGTATCTATATAACTATAGACACTTTTAAGCACTTATAATAAGGAAAAAAACGAATTTGATAATTTATTTCTATTTAGTCAAAAAACTAAAATTATATGAAAATTACAAAAAAACTGCAACTTTTTTGATAGGTTGCCTTACAATGATAATATTGCTTTACAAAAAAAGCGACACGTAGGGGTATGGTGTCAGTGGTAGCATGCCGGTCTCCAAAACAGTTGGGGAGGGTTCAAGTCCTTCTATCCCTGCCAATATGATTTGTAACTATGAATAAAAGTTTTTTAATTGTAAAAAATATACTTCTAAGTAGCAATTTAAAATAATATATGTTATAATTATGTAAAATAAAGTAGATATAGAGGTGGATATGAAAAAAAGAGGTTTTACATTGATTGAGCTACTAGCTGTAATAGCCATACTTTCACTACTGATAATTATAGCTCTACCAAATATTATTAATATTTATAAAAAAGCAAAAATAAATATAAATTCTATTAACACACAAAATATAATTGAAACTGCTAAGCAATTTTATTTTAAAAATAAAGATACTAGATTCGAAAATGATGAAGACATATATAGTAAACTTGAAATAAATGGCAAAAAGCCAGATGAAGCTGAAGTATTTATATCTAATGGAAAAATTGCAATTGCTGCAGTATATGATAATTATTGCTTTAAAAAGAATTTTAATGAATATGATATATCATATACTGAAATTTCTCCTGGTATTTTATGCTCAATTTATCCAAAAGTAGACGATAAAACACCTGGGATTCTTGATGGAGAGGGTAGAAAAAGTAATCCTTATAAAATAGAATCAGTTGAAGATTTAGTTGCTTTTGCCAATTATATTAACTCTGAAGATTATTTAAAAAAAACTGGTTGGTATACAAGTTTTGATGAAGACGGAGTAAAAATAAGTTACAACCATTACATTCTTTTAGTTAATGATTTAGATATAAAATCTAGAAGGTCATATGTTAATTATAAAGATAAAAGTTTTGGTGATATAAATAATGATGGCACTGTAGATACAATATATGATGAGTTAAATAAAAATGCTGGTCTTCCATGCATCAATCCAAATCGAAATGATAAATTAGGTATAGTTTTTGATGGGAATAATAAGTCAATCAGGAATCTTTATGCAAATATTAAAAATACAGATCCGGATAAAACTATATACTTATCACTATTTGGAAGTTTCGATGGTTCATTTAATGCAACAATAAGAAATCTTAAACTAGAAGATATTAATTACACTATAGATACTGCTGGAAGTGCTTATATCTCTCCTTTATTAACCTCAATTAGTCATTATTATGATAATCAAATAAAAAATATTACTACATCTGGAAATATTAAAGCTAAATGTGATAAACAGTGTAACGTAGGTGGATCATTTGGAGGCGTATTTACATACGTTGGTGGAATAAATGCTGTTGGTGGTAGACATATTGTAGATAATATTAATTCATCTGTAAATATACATGTCGAGGGTGGTTCTGCTGTTATTGGTGGAATTTCATCATCATCTTCAAATTATGGATCACTTGTTAAAAATTCATACTACAATGGTAATATTAATGTAAATGTCACTGGAAATGCTGAAATTGGTGGTATAAATGGAAAAGCTATTTGGTTTAGAAATGTTAATAATGTTGTGAATTCTAACATTACTGTTTCTGCTAAAACTGCCAATATATTTGGATTAGCCGGTGCTGGAGTTACGAATAACTCGATATTTAATGGAAAAATTACTGCCAATACATACCAGGTAGCAACAATCGGTGGTCTTGCATCTGGAAAAGTTACTAATTCTTACGTACATGCTACAATTATTAACAATTCACAATATAGGAGTGAATGGCCGGTAATTGCTGGAATAAGCACTACAGGTAATGTTAACAATTCATATTTTGTTGGAGATATAGAGTATAATAACGAAAAAATTTGGGGTGGTGGTGGACCAACGTCTCTTATAAGTTTAATATCTGGAAAATGTAAAAATATAAATAACTCATTCGCAAGAGGTTCATTAAAAAACACACAAACTTCAACATATGAGACATTTTTTGGATATCTAAGAACCAACGATCCAGATAATAACGAATGTGTTATCAATAATTCATATTATACGAATGATACTACATATACTGGAAAAGCAGTCTTAGATACAACTGGAAAAGTGGTAGATACTGCTGATATTAAAATTAATAATTGGTTTGAAAATACTTTAAATTTAAAAACAGCTTGGAAACATAAAAATGGTAGTTATCCAATTTTATATTCTTGCAATTCTTATGACTTTGATGCTGATACCTGTACATATAGTAATAAAATATTAAGTAATCAAAAAGAAATTGTAATAAAATAAAAGACGTTTAAAACGTTTTTTATTTTATTGGAATCAAAATATTTTATCCTATTTTCAGTGTTGTTGATTTTATATTATTTATTGTCATTAGTTCGTTAACTGTCATACCATATTTGTTTGCTATGCTTCGTAATGAGTTTTCTTTTTTTACTGTATAGTAATAACTACCTAGAGGTGGAGTATATTTAAAACCCTTATAGTCTGCAAGTGCTCTTATAACTGCTTCAACATAATTCTTATAATTTTTTTCTATTTGTTCAACATCATCTTTAGGACTATCTATAAAACCATACTCCACTGTTATTGTCTCATTATTTGGTGTGTTTCTTTGCATGAAATAGTAATCTTTTATAGGATTACTTGGTAATCTTTGTTGATAATATTTTCTTACGTTTTGTCCTTCTTTTTCTAATTCATTTAATATTTTCTTAGATAACGTACTATTATTTCTAAATGCATATATTACTTCGACACCATAGCCACCTGACTAGTTCACTCTTCTTAAAACTGCATTTTGCCCTTGATTTATAAGAGTTTGCATAGCTCATTTTTTTCAAAAATACCATAGGGGAGTTCACTTAGCATGATTATTTATTTTATTTTCTATATTTTCATCTTTAACAATAAAGGTTAATATCTTTTGAACATAATCTTTATCAAAAGTTTTTAAGTAAATATTTCTTGGTCCTCTTTTAAATTCTTTTTGATTAAATAATTAAATTTATCTTTTATCAAGTTATTAATAGAACAAATATTATCAGGATATATTGTACTAATAGCATACTTATATTTTTAATTAATATAATACTTATCTAACACTTTAACATTTGATATTGTAAACCATTCTCGATATATTTAGAATTCACAAACATAGGGCCATAATCAACTACATCTTTATAATCTAAATCAAGTTTAAATTTAGATAATGCATTTTCATTAGATGGAATTACCATCATTGAACATATTGGCTCTTCTTTTAAGTAATAAATCCATATTTTTGAATTATTATTTAATATATAAATTAAATCATTTTTAGAAAAATCACCCAACCAATCAGGATGTGTCATATTTTCTTTAACATATTCTCTGAATTCAATGTATTTACCTAAATGTACACTTTCATTTATACAATTTAATTCTTCTAATTTCAACTAATCACCTTAAATAAATTATACAATATCTTTATTTTTTCTTCAATTTTCATTATAAATTTTTATTTTATAAATCATTTAATAATAATATAAACTCTAAAAGCATTAATGTGGCTAAAAATAAGCCCTAGCTGGATAAACTAGTTAGGGCTTAAATATTAATCTTTACCATATGGATTACGAGCTAAATTTCTATTTTCATATTTAGATGAAACCTCTGGTACAATATCATCTTTAAAATATATAGTAATATTTCTATATTTATCTATAACTATTTTATCTACTAATGAATCTATAAATTCTTTTTTAGGTTTATTTAAATCTAATAGTTTCTTTATCTTCCTAGTATAATCAGGTAAAACATCTACTCGTTTTTTTATTCTATATTTATTTTTTTTTCATTAGCGATTAAATCATTTATCTCTTTTAATTTAAGTTTCTTTAGCAAGTTCTTTATAAACTTCTGCGGATATTACTCTATCACATCTATCATCATATAAAGTATTAATTCTTTTTTTTACTTATTTATTTAAAAATAAAAATTATTGTTTCTTTAATAAAGAACAAAAAGAAAGTAAGGTGAAGTTTATAAGTGATATTCTCAAAAAATAATAAATCTAACAAAGATAAAGTGTTAGAAAATGAAAAGAAAAAAATATTAAAACAAGAATCTAAATATGATCGTGATTATCGTAATAGAAATAATAAAATTATAGAACAAGAAGAAATATCACATTATGAAAAGTTTGAGGCTGAAGAAAAAGAAAAACTTAAAAAGGCTATTGATATAGTACATGAGTTATTAAA
>JAEDNL010000047.1 GCA_016302505.1 Bacilli bacterium | reverse complement strand
TCCTACTTTAGTACCTCCACTACTTGCTGTATACCATCCATTAAATATATATCCTGATTTAGTTGGAGATGGTAATGTTGTATTACTTGCAGTCCACTTAGCATATAATGTTGTATCACTAGTTAAATTATAAGCTTTAGAACCTGCACCATTTGCATCAATAAATTGTGTTCCGCTTCCATTTGCTTGTGTATAATATCCTCCAAATTTATATGATAATGTTTTTTCTTCTGTTTTAGTTGAATCGTATACAAACGTTACTTTATATGATTTAGAAGGAACTGTAATATTTGATATATTTTTTCCATAAGCTACATTAGATTTTGTCGTACCCGCAGAAGTAGCTCCTTGATTATTAAGTGTTACTTCATATAAATTAGCTGTACATATTGCATAAAGTGTTACGTTTGAATTAGTTGTATAATTACTTGCTTCAGAACTATATGAAGTACCAGTTCCATCTGCTTTAGTATTCCATTTACATGTATAACCAGTTTTGCTTATTGTTGACAAAGATGTATTATTTGACTCAGAAGCATAACTTGCTTCTAAAGTTGCATTATCAGAACCAAATGTAAATGTACCATTTTCAAACTTAGCAGTAGTATCAGTAGATGCTTTTGTTAATTTCCAATTATTAAATGCTCTTTCTACTTCTACTGTATTTTTAGAAATTGTTGCTCCTTGATTATTAGCATTAAATGTTATTGTATAATTTGGACCCTTAGAAGGATTGTCTATTTTAGTAGTTGTATTATAATCTTGCTCTATTGTTTTAGTTTCTGTTTGATTATTCCAAACTCCTCCATTTGGTTTAATGGTCAATATAGATTTTTTTATTTCCCACTGGGCTATTAATTTTACATTATCTGTTACTACTGTATCATTAGTAACAACATTTCCTTTTTCATCTTTCCATTCCTTAAAAGTATAACCTTCTCTTGATACATTAGTACATAATTTATTAATTTTATTTCCGTTTGATACTGCTAGTTTTTCGCAACTACCAGTACCACCATTGTAATCATATTCAACTATATAACTATTTGTTTTTAATTTAATAGTACAATCAAAATCATTATTAATATCTTTATTATTTTTAACTATTCTATGTATTTTATTTGTTTTATCATATTCATATTTAAAATCACAGTTATTACTTAAATATTCAAATCCTTTATTTGGTTCAAAATTAACTACTATTTGTCCTTCATTGCTTTCAAAAGCATAAATAGTATATTTAGTAACTCCTGGATTTACATTTGTAATCTTACCATTGCTTATATAGAAAATAATCTTATGTGTACCTACAAATTCCCATGGATTAGTTTTAGTACCTAATCCTTTTGTTTTAGTACCAGGCAATACATATTCAGTAACTCTAACACCATATTTTTTATCACCAGCATCTATAACTTCATTATTAAGTGTATTTACTACCTTTTTCCCAATTAAGAAAAATTCAACATCTTGACTTAAATAAGTATTACCATTACTGTCTTTTGATGTATTAAATTCTTCTTCATTTAATAGGCCACCTCTTGTAAAATCATTATCAACACTTAAAGTCTTATTTTTAAATAAAAAAGGTATAATTGCTGTATTTGAACCCTTAAGTTTTTTATATTTAGTATCTGTTAATAAATACTTATCGTATTTATTAAATTTATAAATATATCTTTGTGATGTTTTCTTTGCTGTATCATAATCAACACTAATTTCAGCATTGACATTAATTATGAATAAAAAAGTTAATAGTATAATTGAAATTACTTTCTTCATATGATTACCTACTTTCTCTTATATTATTTTATCATTTAATTATTTTAAAATAAAGTGTTTTTTCAAAATAAAAAGAGATTTATTTATCTCTTAATATTCCATTATGATTTTTAATTACTGCAGATACCACATTATCTATAAGAGGATTTATTTCCTCATCAGTTAGTGTCTTATCAAAACTTTCAAATGTTAACTTAAATGTTATTGCTTTTTTACCATCACCTAGAGATTCATCTTCATAGTAATCAACTGCATTAACTGATTTTAATGTACCCTTTCCATTTTTTCTAATAGTTGTGATTATATTATCACAAAGTACATCTTTATTTACTATAAAACTTAAATCCTTTGTTATACTTGGATATTTAGTGAATTCTTTAAATTTGATTTTTCCACTGTTTATACCAAATAATGTATTTAAGTTAATCTCCATAACATAAATATCTTCTTTATATAAACTTGGATTTATTTTTCCAAAATAACCTACTATTGTACCATTAATATTGATATATGCACTTTGATATGGATTCATTTCACATGCAAACTCTCTTACTTCAAAAGTATATCTGTTTTTATATCCTAATCTTTCTAATAATTCTTCTACAATTCCTTTCATTATATAAAAATCATAATTATTTATTTCAATACCTTTATTATATCTACCAGTAACTAAAGCTGATAATAGATTTTCTTCAATTATTTCTGAATTTATTTTAGAGAAACCTTTACCAATTTCAAATATACTTAAATCTTTTATATTTCTTGCTTTATTATAATCATAAACTGATAATAATGATGTTATTAAACTATGTCTTAAAGTAGTTTTATCTTCGCTAAGTGGAGATGATACTTGTATTAAACCAAATTCATCATTAGTAAATTTAAATACATCTTTTTCATTTATTAATGAATATGTAATAACTTCATTAAATCCAAGACTTCTCATTATATTCCTTATTATTCTTGGTTTTCTATCAAAATTACCTGGTAATGTTTCAAAATTAGGAAGAGTACTCTCAATATTATCAACTCCATATATTCTTCCTACTTCTTCTATTAAATCCTCTTCTATGCTTATGTCTACCCTTCTAGTTGGAACTGATACTTTAAATATATTATTTTTCTCTGTTACTTCAAATTTTAATTTTCTAAATACATCAAGTACATCTTCAATAGTTAATTTATATCCTAAAACAGAATTAATTTTATCAAGTGATATATCTATTTCTTTATTATTTCTATCAAGTGTATTATATTCAAGCATTCCTTTATATACTTTACCACCTGCATACATAGAAAGTAACGTACAAGCCCTTTCTATTGCATAGTAACATCTATTAACATCAAGCCCTTTTTCATATCTTGAACTTGCTTCACTTCGTAATATTTTTTTAGAAGTATTTCTAATATTAAGTGGCTTAAATATAGCTGACTCAATTACAACATTTTTAGTGGTTTTTTCTATTTCAGTAGAAAGACCTCCCATTACTCCTGCTAAACCTATTGCATCTTTACCATTAGTTATAACAATATCACTGCTTGAGAGTATTCTTTCATTATTATCAAGAGTAGTTACTTTTTCACCATCATGTGCCATTCTTGCACTAATAGTATTCCCTAATCTATCAGCATCATAAAAATGAAGTGGTTGTCCTGTTTCTAACATTACATAATTAGAAATATCTACTACATTATTAATTGGTCTAATACCACATGCAATAAGTCTATTTTTAATAAAATTAGGACTCTCCTTAATCTCTACATTTATTACTTTCTTTGTCAAAAATGTAAATACATTATCAGTATCAACTTTAAGATTTAATTCATCTTCTATATTTTTATTTATTTGTTCATAATCAATTTTTGGTTCTTTAACTTCTCTATCAGTAATTGCAGATACTTCATATGCAAGACCTAATTCGCTTAATAAATCTGCTCTATTAGATGTAAGTTCAAAATCAATTATTTCATCATCTAACTCTAAATATTTAATAGGATCTTCACCTATAGGAGCATCACTAGGAAGTTCACTTATTCCATCTATATCTTCTTTCTTCAGATATTTTTGTTCAATACCAAGTTCATCTAGTGCACATAACATTCCATTAGATTCATGACCTAATATTATTGATTTTTTAATAGTACCTTTTGGTAATACACAACCATCAAGTGCTACTATTACTTTGATACCTTTTCTTACATTAGGCGCACCACATACTATATTTAATACTTCGCTTTTGATATCAACTTTACATAAATTTAAATGGTCACTCGTAGGATGAGGAGTGCATTCTATAATATGTCCTATAACTAATTTAGTTGCTGATACTAATGTTTTAGTAGATTCACTTTCATTACCAATTCTAACCATTTCTAAAGTTAAATAACTAGTATCTATATCATCTATCTTAGTATAATCATTTACAAATTTTCTACTTAATTTCATATTATATCTCCTCTCTATCAAAGATATTTAAGAATCTTTCATCATTTGAATAGAAAAGTCTTATATTATTAATACCATATTTAAGCATAGCTACTCTTTCTATTCCTAGTCCAAAAGCAAATCCTGTATATTCTTTTGGATCAAATCCACAGCCTCTAAGTACATTAGGATGTACCATACCACTACCTAATATTTCAATCCATCCTGTATGTTTACAAATATTACATCCTTTATTATTGCAATTAAAACATGATACATCTACTTCATATGATGGCTCAGTAAATGGAAAATAACTTGCTCTAAATCTAATATTTCTATCTTTACCAAACATTTTTCTTACTAATAATTCTAAAGTTCCTTTCAAATCAGAAAGAGAAATATCTTTTCCAACAACAAGTCCTTCTATTTGCATGAATTGATGAGAGTGAGTCGCATCATCATCATCTCTTCTATATACTTTACCTGGACATATCATTCTAAAAGGTTTTTTATCTGCTTTAGATAACATATATCTTACTTGCATAGCTGATGTTTGAGTACGAAGTAATAATTCATCATCTATATAAAATGTATCTTGAGCATCTCTAGCAGGATGACCTTTTGGTACATTTAACATTTCAAAACAATACTTATCAGTTTCAACTTCAGGTCCATCTACAACATCATATCCCATAGAAATAAATAAATCTTCTATTTCTTCTCTTATCTTAGTAAGTGGATGAATAGTACCTCTTTTATTTTTATTACTTGGTAAAGTAATATCTATTTTATCTTTCTCTAATTTCTTTTTTAATGTTTCTTCTTTAATTTCTTTTATTTTATTATTAATCGAATCATTAACACTAATTCTAAATTCATTAGATAAAATACCTATTTCTTTTTTCTCATCATTACTTAGATTTTTCATATTAGACATTATTTCACTAAATTCACTTTTTTTACCTAAGTATTTACTTTTAGTATTATTAATACTAAATTCATCATTACATTTAGATATTTCTTCTAATGCTTCATTTTTTAGTTTCTCTAATTTTTCTTTCATAAGTTCCTCCTTAAAATAAAAAAGTCATAAACTAAGGACGGACATATTCCGCGGTACCACCTTAATTCATGACTTATCATGCTCTTTAATTGTTAACGCCAATGTACGTTCTTTTAAAGTGAAGGTGAATTCATGAGTATTTATTTATTGATATTTCACCACTAATCAACTCTCTTTAAAATAAATATAATTCATTACTACTTCTTCACAAAAGATATATTAATTTTAACACTAAGAATCTTAAAAAACAAGTTATTTTTAGTATTCTTTTATTATTTTATTAATTTCATCTAATAAATAATTAATGTCTATTTCATAACTAGTAATTTCATGTCTTAATTTTATTTCTACCTTTCCATAATTAAGAGAATGACCTACGGTTATTCTAATAGGTACTCCAATTAAATCCATATCATTAAATTTAGTGCCTAAAGATACTTTTCTATCATCAACTATTGTATCTATATTAAGTGAATTTAATTTATCATGAAGCCTCATTGAATATTTATATACTTCTCTATCATTAACATTAACTATAACTATCCCTACTTTATAAGGTGCTACTTTAATAGGCCAAATAATACCTTTATCATCATGATTTTTCTCTACTATTGCAGCCATGCATCTATCAATTCCTATTCCATAAGAACCCATATGTACATAGTTAAATTCATTCTTTTCATCTAAATATCTTAAATTATATATTTCACTATAAGATGTTCCTAATTTAAATATATTACCTACTTCGATGCCTTTTAATATTGATGCTTTACTTTTACATCTAGGACATAATGATGATGAATTAAATATTTTTAAATCAGCATACCTATCAACTTTAAAATCAATACCAGGATTTATATTCATATAATGATAATCTTTTTTGTTAGAACCACATATTGCATTATACATTTGTTTAACTTCATTATCAGCAATTATTTCAAACATAGTATCAACAGGTCCTATACTACCTCTATATAAATTTAAATTATTTAATTCTTCTTCACTAGGTATACTAATATTATTAGTTTTAATTGCTTTCTTAAGTTTAAATATATTTAATTCAGCATCTGCTCTTAAAAGAACCATAATATATTTTTCATCAGTTTTTAATATTAGTGATTTAATTATATTAGTTAGAGGCTGTGTTAAATATTCACTCAAATCTTTAACACTTTTAACTCCAGGTGTATATACTTTTCTTCTAGTTTCAATTTTGATTTTTTCTCTTCTAAATACATTATATGAACTAGCAAATTCAATATTAGTACAATAACTACAATTATTACATTTAACTATATCATTATCACCATAATCACATATTACTTGGAACTCTTCACTTAGTATTCCTTTCATAAGTGATGGGTCTGATGCTGCAACTAAAGTATCAAGACCTAACTTTCTAAATGTATTTTTAAACACTTGATACATCTTATCATAACTTATATCAAGACCTGACTCATCAGCATCAAAACTATATGCATCAGCCATAATAAATTCTTTTTTTCTTATTATTCCGTATTTAGGATGTTCTTCATCCCTATATTTATTACTTATTTGATATATTGTAAAATGAAGATCTTTATAGCTTCTAATTTTATTTCTTGCAAGTAAAGCAAATAACTCTTCTGATGTAGGAGATAAATTATATATTATATTATTTCTATTTTTAATATTAAAAAGTTCACTACCAAATATTTTTTCTCTATTAGTAACTTCAAAAACATCACTTTTAACAAGTGATGGCATCAATAATTCATCGCAATTAATTTTTTTCATTTCTTCTCTTATAATATTTTTAATATTATTTATTACTTTTAGTCCCATTGGAAGATATGTATATATTCCATTATCATTTTTAAATATCATTCCACTCTTAATAAGTAATGAAGAAGAAATAACATTCTCATCATTTGGAAATTCTTTTCTTGTTATAAAGAAGTTATTTGACATTATCATATTATTCACTCCTCAATAATATAAGATACTAATTTTCTATTTAATAAATCATTACTATCATATCTAATACATACTAAAAGTCCATTCATATCTTCACCTGTTATTGGGTTAATCATTACACGACCTTCTTCATCAGTATCCTTTGTACTAGATGCTCCTTTTAAATATCCACTTTCTATTAAATATGCAACAGTAGGATGAGCACATGAAACATTTAATGACTTATCCTCTTCATTGTATTCCGAAACTGTTTTAGGTATTAAGTTTAAATTATCATTACCCCATTCAATAGCAGCATTTTTAATCATTTCTACTCTATTATTATAGTCATTTACTAATGTTTCATTTCTAATATTTATTATAGATGGGACTACTAAAATAGTGAGAATTGACATAATTGCTATTACTGCTAATAACTCAACTAAAGTCATACCTTTTCTATTCATATTATCTACCTCTATTATATAATAAAGTATAACAAATTTTTTTTATAATAACAATACTTCTGTCACTATCAAGGGAAAATTTCCTAAATAAAGATTAACAATTTTTCTTTGAA
>JAEDNL010000008.1 GCA_016302505.1 Bacilli bacterium | reverse complement strand
AAGAGTAGTCTTTTTATGTAAAGTAAAATGCATAATTATATTAAAAAGATAGACGATATGCTATAATTAATATGGTGAATTAAATGAAGTTTAATTATAAAAATAGTAATGTAAACTATGAATATTATAATAATAATTCTAAAGTAAATTTAGTTTTTTTACATGGCTGGGGTCAAAATATACAAATGATGATGCCTATAGCAAAACCATTTTTAAAAAAATACAATTGTATAATAATAGATTTACCTGGTTTTGGTGATAGTGAAGAGCCAAAAGAGTTATATACTATATATGACTATGCTGAAATGGTTAACAAATTATTAACAAAAGAAAAAATAAAAAATCCTATTTTAATAGGTCATTCTTTTGGAGGAAAAATATCATTGGTTTATGCGACTAAATATAAAACTGATAAAATAGTTTTATTAGCTAGTCCATTCAAGAAGAATATTAAAAAAGAAAGTCTAAAATTAAAATTATTGAAATTTGCTAAAAAAGTTCCTTTATTAAATAAACTGGAAAGTTTTGCCAAAAAAAATATTGGCTCTACTGATTATAAAAAAGCAAGTGAAATGATGAGAACTATTTTAGTTGAACATGTAAATACTGATATAAGCAAGGATGTTTCTAAAATCAAATGTCCAACACTATTAATATGGGGTACATTAGATAAACAAGTATCATTAGAAGATGGAAAAGAACTTGAAAAATTGATTCCTAATTCTGGATTAGTAGTATATGAGGGATGTACTCATTATGCATACTTAGAAAGGTTAAATCAAACAATAAATGTTCTTAGAAGTTTTATAGAAAGTGGTGAGTAAATTTGAAAACGTATTTTATATTATCATTAATACCATATTTTATATACATAATTTATAAAAGTAAAAAAGCTATGCATATGCTTCAACAAAATTGGTATAATGATGGGAACAGATATTTTAAATGGATACTAGATAATATTGATAAAGTGTTTATTACATTCGATATTTTATTTGTGTTTTTTGGATTATTTAAATTTATTAGTTTTAATGCTTCAGTAATAGTTTTCACATTATTCTACCTATTAGCAATATTAATTAATAATTATAAATTAAAAAAAGAACAAACTAAAAAACCTTTGGTTATAACTAAAAGGATAAAAAGATTATATGTAACATTAATAATATTATATTTAATAGCTATAATGCCTATTTTATATTATTTTGTAGATTCTAGAATATATGGTTATTACATTTATGTTGGATTACTGGTATATTTTAATTATTTTATGGTACTTATTGCTAATATTATTAATAAGCCTATCGAAAAATTAGTATTTTTACATTATAAAAAAATTGCTAAAGATAAAATAATGTCAGTGTCAAATTTGAAAAAGATTGGTATTACAGGAAGTTATGGTAAGACTAGTACTAAGAATGCTTTAAATGATATTTTGAATGTTAAATATAATTCTTTTGCAACTCCTAAAAGTTTTAATACAATGTATGGGTTATTTAACGCTATTAATAATTATATGGATAAATTTAGTGAAGTATTTATTGCTGAAATGGGTGCTTTTAAGAGAGGAGAAATAAAAGAAAAGGCTGAATTTATTAAACCTAAATATGCTATTTTAACTACGATAGGTACTGCTCATTTAGAAAGTTTCAAATCTCGTGAAAATATTCAAAAAGCAAAATTTGAGTTAATAGAATCATTACCAAGTGATGGTCTTGCTATATTAAATAAAGATGATGAATATCAAATAAAATATAAAATAAAGAGTAAATGTATTGTTAAATGGGTATCTACAAAAGATAAAGATTCTGATTTATATATAAGTAAAATTAAAGTATCAAATAATGGAACTAAGTTTATTTGTAAATTTAAAGATATAAAAAAAGAATTTGAATTTGAAACAAAACTACTAGGTCTTGCTAATATATATAATATATCACAGGCAATTCTTCTTGCATATAATTTAGGAATGACTATTGAACAAATACAAATTGGTGTTAAGAGAATTAAAACAATTGAACATCGATTAGAACTTAAAAAATATGGCAATATTAATATAATTGATGACGCTTATAATTCTAATCCAGTTGGTTCTAGTATGGCTATAGATGTTTTAAATCTAATGGAAGGTAAAAAGATAATAGTAACACCTGGTATGATAGAACTAGGTAGTGAAGAATATAGCACTAATATGGAGTTTGGTCGTCATATTGCTAAAGTATGTGATGAGGTTATTCTTATTGGTGAACAACAAACAAAGCCAATATTAGATGGACTTCATAAAGAAAAATATAGTGATAAAAAAATTCATATATTAAATGATGTTAAAGATGCATTTCCATTAATGAGAAAACTATGCGATGGGAATACATATGTATTACTTGAAAATGATTTACCTGATATCTTTAATGAGTAGGAGGAAAATGTTATGAAAATAAAAGTTGGTGTAATTTTTGGAGGACAAACAGTAGAGCATGAGGTTAGTATTATTTCAGCAATTCAAGCCATGGAAAATCTAAATAAAGATAAGTATGAAATCGTACCTATTTATATTGCTAAGGATAAAATATGGTATACAGGTCATCCACTAATGGATGTAGAATTTTATAAAGATTTTGAATATAATAAAAAGTATATTTCTAGAGTAAATTTATATAAAACAGAGAATGGTTTCTTTTTACAAAAGACAACAGGATTATTTAGAAAAAATATTACTGATATAGATATAATTCTACCAGTTGTGCATGGGAATAATATAGAAGATGGTACTTTAGCTGGATTATTAGAAACAATTGGTATACCTTATGTTGGTTCACATGTAATTGGAAGTGCGATAGGTCAAGATAAAGTAATAATGAAACAAGTTTTAGCAAGTGCGGGATTACCTATTGTTGATTATATTTGGTTTTTTGATAATGAATATATTGAAGACAAATCTATCATAATAAATAATATTAAGAAATTAGGATATCCTGTTGTAGTTAAACCTGCGACTTTAGGAAGTAGTGTAGGTATAACATATGTAAAGAATGAAAAAGATATTGAAAGTGCTATAGAAGAAGCTATTTCTTATGATACTAAAATTGTTGTTGAAAAGGCAGTTAATAATTTAGTTGAAGTTAATTCTAGCGTACTTGGTAACTATGAATTTCAACATGTAACACCATTAGAGGAAGTTATGGGTATTGATGAAATATTAAGTTATAATGATAAATATTTAAGTGGTTCTAAGGGAAGCAAAACATCTAAAGGGATGGCATCTACTAATAGAATTATACCAGCCAGAATATCTAAAAAGTTAACAGATGATATAAGTGAAACTTCTAAAAAAGTATTCAAATTATTTAATTTAAGTGGTGTTTGTAGAATAGATTATTTAATTGATTCAAAATCTAATAAATTCTATGTAAATGAACCTAATACATGTCCTGGAAGTTTATCATTCTATTTATGGAAAGAGGCAGGACTTAGTTATTCTGAATTATTAGATGAAATGATTTCTATAGCAATTAAAGAATATAAAAATAAACAAAAGAAAACTATGTCTTTTGAATCAAATATTCTAGAAGGATATAATGGTTCTAAAGGATGTAAAGGACTTAAGGGATTAAAAAATTAATCCTTTTTTATTTATTAAAAATAATTTGAGTTTTACCTTTTTTATTAGTAGTATTTAATAAATTATTTTTTTCTAATATTCTTTTTACTTGTTTAGATACGCCTTGATTACCATCAATTAAGGTTGCCTTTGGAAATATATTGCTTATATATTTTTTTGCATATGGATAATGTGTACATCCTAGTACAATAGAATCTATATTTTTATTTTTATATTGTTTTAATAATTCATTAACTTTAAGTTCTATATCTTCGTCGGTTTTAAATTCTATAGTATCAGCAAGACCTTCACAAGGAAGTAGATATATGTGTTGATTTTCTTTTATATTATTATCAACTAATTGATGTACTCTCTCTGTGTTTATAGTGCCTGGTGTTGCCATTACTATTGTGTTTTTATAGTTGTTATCGCAAGCAACTTTTATTGCTGGTTCAGTTCCAACAAAAATTACATCTTTATATTTTTCTCTTAACATATTAATACATTTTGTAGTAGCAGTATTACAAGCAATAACTATTAATTTTACTTTTCTATTTAATAATATATCTACAATATTACATACTATTGAAAATAGTTCATCCAATGTCTTATTACCATATGGATTGTTTTTTGAGTCTGCATAATATATAAAATTTTCATTAGGTAATAATTTAGTTAATTCTTTTAATATTGTGATTCCTCCAATTCCAGAATCAAATACACCAATTTCATTATTATTCATAAAAACCTCTTTAACTTATTATATCATAATATGCAAAAACATATTTATTTTATAATTATCAAGTGTTAAAATAATAGTAATAGATTGTTAAAAAAATAATAAATTTAATCAGGAGAAGACATGGAAAATATAATTAATACAATAATACATTTATTTGATGGTTTACTTTCACTTAAATATGGAAAGGAACTATTAGTTTTTATAATATCATTATTGCCAATATTAGAATTAAGAGGTGGTATACTTGCTGCTTCTTTAATAAATCTTAACCCTATAAATGGTTATATTGCTGCAATGATAGGCAATATAATTCCCGTTCCTTTTATTTTATTATTTATTGCTAAAATTCTTAATTGGATGGAAAAGAGTAAGGTTAACTTTTTTAATAAAATATCTAAATGGTTAAACGATAAAGTAGATAAAAATAAAGAGAAAATTGAGAAATATGGATATTTAGGACTTGTGTTGTTTGTTGGTATACCACTTCCAGGAACTGGTGCATGGACTGGATGTTTAATAGCTGGTGTTCTTGAAATGAATAAAAAGAAATCATTTATATCAATAATGCTTGGAATACTAATGGCTAGTATTATCATGATGTTATTATCTTATGGAATAATAAGTAATTTATTAAAATAAAAACAGTTATTTTAACTGTTTAAAAATATTGCCAAGGGAATCATTTATAACTAATGAAGCAATATCACAATATTTGGTATTGCTTCTATTTAATATTACTAAATAATTTCCTTTAAAATACCTTATTAAACTGCTTGCTGGTTCTACTAGTAAAGAGGTACCTGCGATTATAAGCATATCACAATTTTCAATTAATTTAATAGAAGTGTTAAGTGTGTTATTATCTAGCATTTCGCCATAAAGTACCACATCTGGTTTTATTATACCTTTACAATCGCATTTTGGAACTCCTTTGCTTTTAAATACATATTCTGCATCAAAATATTTATTACAATTTATACAATGATTACTATATATAGTACCATGCAACTCATAAACTTTTTTATTACCAGCTTTTGTATGAAGTCCATCTATATTTTGAGTAATTATTCCAGCTAATTTATTATCCATTTCAAGCTTAGCTAGATATTTATGGACTACATTTGGTTTACTATCTAAACAATTTAATTTAATTTTATAAAAGTCATAAAATTCTTTGGTGTTTTGATAAAAGAAATTTCTACTTAAAATTAGTTCAGGTGGATATTTATATTTCATATTATAAAGTCCATCTTTACTTCTAAAGTCTTTAATACCACTTTCGGTTGAAACACCAGCTCCTCCAAAAAAAACTATTTTATTAGAACTATCAATCATTTTTTGTAATTCGTCAATATTTTTCATAATTTAATTATATTATATTTTATATTAAATGTTAATTCTTTATAAAAATTAATTCTTATGGTATAATCTACATGGAGTGATTTTATGAATATAGCATGTTTAGTTACTATACTATCTGGTGTATCATTTTTAATAGGTTATATAATAACAGTATTATTGAATAATAATAAGAAATTGATTACATTCTCACTTGGATTTTCATTTATAATTATATTTGGTCTTATAATATTTGATTTATTTCCAGAGTGTTTAGAGTTAGTTAATAATAAGTTTACAATATTGATATTTGCATTATTAGGAATTATAATGCTTAAACTATTAGATTTTTTTATTCCAGATCATGATCATAATTCTAATAAAAAGGATCATATGGAACACATTGGATTAATATCATTTGTGGCATTATTTATTCATAATATAATTGAATCAACTGCGATATATACAACTAGTCTTACAACTCTTAGTATGGGTATTATTATGGCAATAGGTGTATCTTTTCATAATATACCACTTGGTATACAAATATCATCAATGATTAAAAATAATAAAATAAAATTATCATTAATATTGGGATTATCATTATCTAGTGTAATAGGAATTATTTTATTAAATATATTTAAAATTACACTTAATAATAATATTTTGTGTGTATTAATTTCCATAACACTAGGAATGCTAATATATATAGCATTATTTGAGTTATTATGTGAGGTTAAAGAAAATATTAAGAAAAGAGAGTTACAACTAGGATTAATTAGTGGAATTGCTCTTGTTGTTGTTAGTCAATTATTATGAAAAAAAATAAATTAGATATTGTTTATGAAGATAAACATTTATTATTAATAAATAAACCAAGTAATATGCTAACTATAAATAATTCTAAAAATGAAAAGAATTTATATGGTGAAGTCTATAATTATTTACATAAAAAGAATCAAAAAGTATTCATTGTAAATAGGCTAGATAAGGATACTAGTGGCATAGTTGTTTTTGCTAAAAGTGAAAAAGTTAAAAATATGTTACAAAACTCTTGGGACAAAGCAATTAGAAAATATATTGCTATTGTTCATGGTAATGCTAATAATTATGGTACAATAAAATCATATTTAAAAGAGACTAAATCATTATACACATACAGTACTTATGATAAAAAAGGCAAATATGCAGTTACTGAGTATAAAAATATCATATCTAATAATAAGTATTCGATGTTAGAAATAACTCTTAAGACAGGAAGAAAAAATCAAATAAGAGTACATATGAAAGATAATAATACTCCTATAGTTGGAGATAAGAAATATGGTATTAAAGATGATTTTAAAAATATGTATTTATTTGCATATAAAATTAGTTTTATTCATCCAATAACTAAAGAATTTATAGATATTGAATTAGATATTCCAGATAAATATAATAGGCTTATAAAAAAAGAAAATTAGTGTTCGCTAATTTCTTTTTTCTTTTTTTAATAGTTTTGCATGTAATACCATTTTTTCTTTTTTATTATAACATGTTGATAATGTTAATATAGTATCTTTTTCATTAACGTTTGCATTAAAATAATAAACTGATCTTTTCTTTAATTTATTTGCAAATTCTTCAAATTCTTTATCACTACTAAAATTAGTTTTTATATAGTAAGATTCAGTTTCAATATGATATACACTAAATACTTGCCATAAAGTATTTTCTTTTTCAGTTGATATTTTAATAATATGGTTGCTTGAATTATTATACCAATTTTTTGTTAAAACGTTTTTTAATGTTCCAAACATTGTTTTATCTTTTCTAGCATGAGCATATATTATATTGTTTTTACTTAAATTGTTTATATCATTTCTATAATCTAGGAATACCCAACCAGCATCAGTATATTTTTTATCAAATGATCTTGTTAAATAATACTTATTATCATTAGATTGAACAAATGGATAATTAATATTAGTTCCTAAAACTTGTATCCAACCTTTAGTATCACTATTTTTATTTTTCAATTTAGTAAAATCTACATTTATTAAATCAGTTTTCATATAGGACCAATATATACTATCTTTTGGTTCATCTTCAGGGTTTACTGCTTCACCTTCGTTAGATGTTGTTATAGTTGTTTGATTATTTATATCTGTTATATTATTATTTGTAATTATATTATCTTTTTGCCAATCAATAAGATTAATAGCTGAATATATAAATGCAGTTGTGCTTAACAGTAGTAAAAATGCTAGTATGCAATTTTTCTTTTTCAATTTTTTAATTTTTCTTACCTTTGCCATAATTTAAGTATACTATATTTTATTTAATAAATAAATACTATGGTTCTAAAATATCCGGTATTTCTATTTCTTCTATGGTCTTTTCACTTTCTTCTGATTTTGTTTCGGTTTTTGGCAAATAGTATATAGTAGATGTTGGTTCGGTACCTTTTACAAATAAATGTGTTTGAATATGAGATGATGGTGTTGATGAATTTGGTAATTTAGGTGGATTAGTTCCAACTACTATTTTTGCTTTAACAATTCCAGATGGAATATTAAATGTTGAATTTTCTTCCATTATTTTAGTAACAATTGCTTTTTGTATTTTTGTTCTTTCACTCCATGCATGACTAGAAGTATTATAAGTTTTTTTAGTTAAATTATCATATCCGTACCAAATTGCGATTGAATAATCTTTACTGAATGTAACTGTCCATGCATCTTGTATTACATTGGTAGATAGTTTTAATTTTTTTAATGTGTTTGAGTCATAACTACTTGTACCTGTTTTTGTTGATATTTCACTACCTTTTACTTTTATAGATGAACTTGTTACTTTTTTTAACATTTGAGCAATCATGTAAGCAGTTGTATCTTTCATAACTTTTTTCTTTTCAAAATTAAAATCAATTATATCATCTTCATTAGCATTTTTGTATACTATTTTATTTATGGTATGTGCTTCTGTGTAATATCCACCATTACCAAAAGCACTATAAGCATCAGCTAGTTGTACAGGACTTACTCCAGTAAATCCACCGATAGAATGTGCTTCGTTTATATAATTAGAGCTACCTAAATATTCTGGTGTTATTCCAAGTGATGTTACAAATTTATCAATTTTAGAATTACTTAATTGTTGAAATGCTTGTAAAGCACATGTATTTCTTGATCTTACCAAGCATTGTTCTAAAGTTAAAAATCCTTGATATTTTCCATCAACATTTCTCATTGTACCGCCACCAGTATATTTGACTGGTTTATCAATAAAAGGCGTATATGTTGACCAGTTTTTATATTCAATACCTGGTCCATAATCAAATAATGGTTTTGCTGTACTACCAGGGTGTCTTTTAATTTGAGTTGCGTAGTTAAGTGACATTGCACTATTTTTATTTCTTCCAGCACCAACTGCGATAATTGAACCTGTGTTATTATCTATTACTCCAATGCCTACTTGAACTTTATCATCTTTAAATTTCCAATTTTTATAAAATTCTTCTATAACATCTTGTTTATCTGATACTAGAGTTGTATAAATATCCATTGACACTTCATATGGATTATCACCAGTTCTATCTATTACTTCTTGTATTACTGTATCAACATAACCTTGATATTTATTAATTGATTTGTTGGTCTTTTTTATGATATTTTCTACATTGATTTTCTTTGCTTGATTTGCTTCTATTTCTGTTATATAACTGTGTCTTAACATTAAATCAATTACTTCATTTTTTCTTTTTGTTGTCTTTTCAGGATTAATATATGGATCATATTCTCCAGGAGCTTGAAACATTCCTGCTATTGTTGCTGCTTCTACTAAATTTAAGTTAGTAATATGTTTATCAAAGTATGTTTTTGAAGCTTGTTCAACACCATAACTACCTGCCCCTAAATATGGTGCATTAACATAGAATTCAATGATTTCTTCCTTTGAATAATCTTTTTCTATTTTAAATATAGACATATAAATATCAGTAAATTTTCTAACTATTCCATCAAATCCTTTTGTTTCTGTACTTGTAAATGTATTTTTAGAAAGTTGCATTGTTAAAGTACTTGCTCCTCCTGCATCTATTCCTTTTAAGTAACTTATTCCTGCTTTTAAAAACCTTGGAATATCAAATCCATCATGTTCAAAAAAACGTGAATCTTCAGTTGCTATAATAGCATCTATTAATACTTGAGGAAGTTCATCATAGTTAACTAATTGTCTTTTTTCTGTGCCTATCGTAGTTATTAAATTGCCTTTTGAATCATATATATTTGATGACTCTTTTCTATATAATAAGTCACTCTTAAATTCAGGCGCTGAAATATATATATAATATACAAAACCACTAAAAGTAATACATACTAAAAATAAAATAACTAATAATATTATTTTTAAAATCTTTTTATTATTTTTCTTTTTTATTTGCTTTCTTTTTTTCATATATTTCCACCTATTCAAATATTATACACCATTTATTCATATTATTAACAATAAAATTTAAAATATGATTAATTTGTTTATGTTTGATAAATTAATAAAAAATGATATAATTATAATGATAGAAAAAGTGAGGAAAATTATGCTAAAATGTGTTGTTATTTACAATCCTAATAGTGGTAAATTAACAAATCGTTCTGATTTAAAAAGAATATACAAAATTCTTGAAAATTATGAGTATGATACTGAAATAATATATACTGAATATAAAGGTCATGCTAAAGAAATAACAAAGAAATTAAAAAATGTTGATTTATTACTATGTGCAGGTGGGGATGGTACATTAAATGAAGTTATTTCTGGAAACATAGAAAGAAAAAAGCCTATTTTACTTGGTCATTTACCTCTTGGTAGTGTTAATGATGTTGCACATATGTATGGTATGAGTAGTAATACTTCAAAAAATATTGTAATGTTATTAAATGGTGTTCAAAAGAATATAGATGTATGTTTAATAAATAACAATCCATTTGTATATGTTGCATGTATAGGTGCTTATGTTGATATTTCTTATGCTACTCCTAGAAAACTTAAAGAAAAGTATGGAAGACTCGCTTATGTTATGTATGGTATTCAACAATTAAAACAAAATTTACATTTTTATAATATAAAATATACTATTGATGGGCAAACATACGAGAAAAGGGTTTCATTTATATTTATAACAAATAGTAATAGAGTTGGTGGTGTTCAAAATATATACTCTGATGTTAAATTAGATGATAATAAATTTGAAGTATTATTATGTGATATTAAAAATAAATGGGATATTATAAAAGTTCTTCATTATTTAAAAAGAAGAGAGATGAATGATATACCGGGACTCACATATTTTAAAACAGATAATATAAAACTAGAATTTGATAAGATTCCTCCATCTTGGTGTATTGATGGTGATGAATTGTTAACTAATACTAATGTATTTGAAATCAATATTAATAAGAGTAATACAATGTTATTGCCTAGTAAGAATATTGACAAATTATTTGAAGAAATAAATGATTTTGATGAAGAATAACTTTACAGATAGTAAAGTTTTTCTTTAAAAAAATAATTAAATCGTTTATAATATAAATATAATAGGAGGAAGTATGTTAAAAGCAATAATACTGTTAATAGTTGGGCTTGTATTGTTAATAAAATGCTCCGATATTTTTATTGATGCGATTAGTTCTATTGCCACTAATTTTAAAATGTCTAAAATGATGAGTGCCTTAACTGTTGCTGCTTTTGGAACATGTGCTCCTGAGCTTGCAATATCTTTTAATAGTATATCAAGTGGAAGTGGTGATATTGCAATTGCTAATGTACTTGGAAGTAACATAGTAAATATTTTATTAATAATTGGTGTTGCTGCTTTTATTAATCCTATTAAAGTTAAAAATGATATAGTTAAAAGAGAGTTACCTATATTACTTGCTGTTACATCTATGTTTTCTATATCAATTATTTCTCATTATATAGGAGGGATTCCAGAAGATTTTATATTAAATAGAGTTGATGGTATATTATTTATATTTTTCTTTTTAGTATTTATATTTTATATAGTTTCTGCAGTTAAATCAAAACAAGGTTTTTTTGAATATAGTAAGCCTAAATATAGTATGATAATTTCTATATTATTAGTTATAGTTTGTTGTATAGGAATAGTATTTGCAAGTGATTTAGTAGTTGATAATGCTCGTGAAATAGCATCATTATTAAACATTAGCACCAAAATTATAACAATGACAGTTGTTGTAATTGGAACTTCTCTTCCTGAGATGACGATGACAGTAATAGCCGCTAAAAAAGGGGAATTTGATATAGCACTCGGTAATATAATAGGAACTAATATATTTAATATAGGTGTTGTTCTTGGTTTACCTCTTCTTGTTTATGGGGGATTTTCATCATCGAGTTTTAATTTAATTGATATTATGACTGTACAGGTTGCTGTATTTGCTTTATATTTTTTTTCTTCTAATGATAAAGTATTATCTAAAGTCGAGGGAAGTGTTATGATTATGCTATTTGCTATATACTATGCTTATATATTGGCATACTAATTTACAATGTTAATTTGCATTGTAAATTTTTTTTTCGTATAATAGTAATGTGATAGTGAGGTAATTGAGTTGAAAAGAAAAGATGCAAGAAAAGTAAAAGATATTGATGGTTTACACAATATATTAATTGATTTGAAGCCAAGAAGATGTGACTCAGATGTATATATTAATCAAAAAATAAATATGACTAACTTAGTTAAATACATAGAGGATAAAAAGAAAAACAATAGTGATTTAAGAATAACTTATTTCCATGCGATAGCAATGGCATTTGCAAAACTATTTTATAATAAAGAACTTCTAAATAGATTTATTTGTGATAGAACTACATATGAAAGAAATGATGTTATTATTGCTTTTGTAGCAAAGATTGCTTTTGATGATAATAGTGAAGAAGTAATGATAAATATTAAAGTTGACAAAGATGATAATATTTATGATTTGAGTAGAAAAATATCTCAAAAAGTTGATAGGATTAGAAATAGCAAAGAAACTAAAAAGGAAAATACTAATAATATAGTTGATATTGTTGGTAAACTTCCTAAAATTATTAGAGTACCACTTATGGGAATATTTAAATTCTTGGATAAAAAAGGTATGCTTCCTGAATCGTTTATAAAAGATAATTTATATTATAGTTCTATTATATTATCAAATTTAGGTAACTTAAAGATTGGATCTATTTATCATAATTTAACTAATTTTGGAACCAGTTCATTTTTAGCAACTATTGGTTTAATACATAAAGAAACAATAGTTGATTCTAAAGGAAAAGAAAAAATAGTTGATATTTGTGATTTTGGAATTAATTGTGATGAGAGAATAGCTGATGGATATTATTTTGCTAAATCAATAAAATTATTTGAATATATAATAGAAAATCCTGAATTACTGGAGGATAAAGCTTGTGAAAAAGTTGAAATTAAATAGTAAAGAAAGACCATGGATAAGATTTTACAATAAAGATAGAGTTAAACCTAATTTAACTTATAGTAATACATCTATGGTGGGTTACTTATTAGAAGCTGTATCAAGATTTCCTGAATATATAGCTTATGAATATTATGGAAAAACATGCACTTATAGAGAATTATATGAAAGAATTAGAGATACTGCAAAATGTTTAAGGGCACAAGGAGTAAAAGATGGTGATAAGATATCTATATGTATGCCAAATACTCCTGAAGCAATTATAATGTTTTATGCTGCTAATATGGTAGGTGCTATAGTATCTATG
Organism: Bacilli bacterium; assembly: GCA_016302505.1. Classification (GTDB taxonomy): domain Bacteria; phylum Bacillota_I; class Bacilli_A; order RF39; family UBA660; genus CAG-1000. The sequence goes on along the minus strand of JAEDNL010000008.1, from coordinate 21,205 downwards.
GTGCATCCTTTATCAGCAGAAAACGAAATTGAATTATATTTAAATGAATCTGAAAGTAAATTGCTTTTTGTATTAGATATGGTTTATGAAAAAATACATAATATAGTCGATAATACTAAAATTAAAAAAATAATTATTGGATCTCTTGGTGATAATCTAAAACCAATTAAGAAAATATTATATAAATATAAATCACATGGTAAGATACCTAAAATTGAACTTACTGATGATATTATGACGTGGAGAGAATTCTTAAATTATGGATATGATTATGATGGTGAATATGCATCTTTAAAAGGACCAAATGATCCAGCTGTAATATTATATAGTGGTGGTACAAGTGGTGATCCTAAAGGAATTCTTTTATCAAATCTAAATTTAAATTCTTTAGCACTACAAAGTCATAAAATGATTAATGTAGCTAATGAAGGAACATCAATTTTGTCAATTTTACCAATATTTCATGGTTTTGGATTAGGTGTTTGTATTCACACGCCTTTATGCTGTGGAATGAAAGTAATTTTAGTACCTGATTTTTCTCCTAAAAATTTCTTGAGTGAAATTAAAAAGCATCAGCCTAATTTAATTTGTGCAGTCCCATCACTGTTTGAATCTCTTTTAAAAAATACTAAAATTGGTAAGCGTGATCTATCATGTATAAAATGTTTAGTTTCTGGTGGAGATTTTATGTCTGGCAATTTAAAAAGGCAAATTGATGATTGTTTACATGAGCATGGGTCTAATGCTGAAGTGTTAATTGGATATGGTTTGACTGAGTCAACTGCCGCTACTTGTGTTAGTCTAAATGGTTTGTATAAAGATAATTCTATAGGTATTCCTTTTCCAGATACTTATTATAAAATTGTAGCAATTGGTACTAATGAGGAAGTTCCTTATGGTACAGATGGTGAAATTTGTATTAGTGGCCCTACTGTAATGATGGGATACATAAACAATGTAAATGAGAATTTAAAAGTATTAAGAGAACATAATGATAAAAGAATATGGCTTCATACAGGAGATATAGGATATATGGATGCTGATGGGTTTGTATTCTTCAGACAAAGAATTAAAAGAATGATAGTTTCTAATGGATATAATTTATATCCAACATATATAGAAAATGTTTTAAATACATTCCCTGATGTATTAACTAGTATAGTTATTGGAATACCACATCCTAAAAGAGTTCAAGTTGCGAAGGCATATATTGTGTTAAAAGATGGAATTAAACCTTCTAAGGAAATAGAAAAGAAAATAAAACATCATTGTGAAATAAACCTAGCAAAATATTCTCTTCCTTATGAATATGAATTTAGAGAATCTTTGCCTAAAACATTAGTTGGTAAAGTAGCATATAAAAAATTAGAAAAAGAGAACATAAAAGAATAAAATTATATGTAAAAAGGAGTAAATATGAAAAAATATGATGTTGTAATAATTGGAGCAGGCCCTGCTGGTTTATTCGCTGCTTATGAACTTGTTGAGAAAAATAAAAAAATCAAAGTTGCTATTATAGATAAAGGACATAGAGCTGAGTCTAGAATATGTCCAATGAAATTAAATGGTGGAAAGTGTGTTAATTGTAAGACATGTCAAATATTATCTGGATATGGTGGGGCTGGAACATTTTCTGATGGGAAACTTAACTTTATACCAAAATTAGGTAAAAGTGATTTATTTAAATATATGAGTCAGAGTGAAGCTAATAAACTGATTGATGACACTGAGAAAATATTTAATAGATTTAATATGGATAGTGATATATATCCTTCTAATATGGATGAGGCAAATGAAATAAAAAAAGAAGTTGCTAAAACAGGAGCAAGATTATTAATAATAAAACAAAAACATCTTGGTAGCGATAAATTACCAACATATATTAAAAATTTTACTGATTATTTAGAAAATAAAGGTGTAGATATATATGAAATGTCTAATGTTGTAGATATAATTAGTAAAAAAGTTAATGAACATGAAATAATTATTGAAAATAAAGATAGTGTTATTGCAGAAAAAGTAATAATAGCTCCTGGTAGAACTGGTGCTAAATGGGTACAAGAACTTGCTGATAAATATAATATTTCTTATACTAGTCAAAGTATTGAAATAGGCGTAAGAGTTGAAGTTAGAAAAGAAATATTGGAAGATATAACTAATGTGATTTATGATCCTACCATATTTATTAAGACTGATACATATACAGACGAAATAAGAACATTTTGTACTAATCCGGGTGGTTTTGTAGCAAAAGAAAATTATTATGGATTTATTTGTGTTAATGGACATTCACTTAAAGATATTAAATCAAATAATTCAAATTTTGCATTTATTAGTAAAGTTGGTCTTACAGAACCTGTTACAAATACAAGATTATATGGTGAAAGTATTGCGAGAATTGCTAATACACTTGGCGATGGAAAACCTATAATACAAACTCTTAGAGACTTGAAAAAAGGTAGAAGAAGTGAATGGAAAAGAATTAATAAAGGATTTATAGAGCCTACGCTTAAAGACTGTGTTGCAGGAGATTTATCATTAGTTTTACCACATAGAATAATTACAAATATATTAGAAGGTTTAGAAAAATTAGATAAAATAATACCAGGTGTCAATAATGATGAAACATTATTGTATGGTCCTGAAATTAAATTTTTTAGTAATGAAATAGACACAAATAATAAGTTCAAACTAAATGATTATGATATTTATTTTATTGGAGATGGTGCTGGTAAAGCCGGAAATATTGTTACAGCCTCAGCAACTGGTTTAGTTGCAGCAAGAGACATATTAGAAAGACTAAAATAATGTAAAATGTCATTTAATTGATTGATAAAAGTTAATCAAGTACTGATAAAGTTCAAATTAATGATAATAAAATATTTATTGATGAATAATTATTAGATAGTGAATATATAGTAGAATTTGTTGAAAAATAAATTATATGATTGTAAAGAAACTATAAATTTTTGTAGTTTTTTTTATTTTCTTTTTTAATATTTGTTGTTTTATATTTTCAAAAAAAGTAATATATGTTAAAATATTTAATAGATAAGAGAGGTAACTATCGTGGGAAAAATTATATCATTAGTAAATCAAAAAGGTGGAGTAGGAAAGACAACAACTAGTATAAACTTATCTAGTTCTCTTGGTTATTTAGGGAAGAAGGTTTTACTAATAGACTTAGATCCACAAAGTAATAGTACAACTGGGCTTGGAATTGATAGAGTTAAAATTAAAAAAAGTATATATAATGTAATAATGGGTGAATGTGATATTAAAGATACAATTATTAAAACACCATTTAAAAATTTAAGTATAATACCTGCATTAATAGATCTTGCTGGTGTTGATATTGAACTTATTCAAATAAGTGTTCAAGATAAAGAATTTATTATAACAGAACAATTAAAGAAACAACTTGCTACAATAAAGGATAGATATGATTATATTATAATAGATTGCCCACCAAACTTAGGTATATTAACAACTAATGCACTTGCGGCTTCTGATTCAGTTCTTATACCTATTCAATGTGAATATTATTCACTAGAAGGTGTTAATCAATTGTTACATACAATTCTAAATATTCAAAAGAAAGTTAATCCTAATTTAGACATAGAAGGAGTTTTATTAACTATGCTTGATGGTAGAACATTATTAGGATTAGAAGTGGTTGAAGATGTAAGAAAATTCTTTAATGAAAAAGTATTTAGTACAATAATACCTAGATTAGTTAAATTAGTAGAGGCTCCATCTCATGGAAAACCAATAATAGAATATGATCCAAAGAGTAAAGGAGCTCTTGCTTATTTAAATTTAGCAAAAGAGGTGATTGAAAGAAATGGAAAATAAAAGAAAAGCACTAGGTAAAGGATTAGAACAACTATTTAGTAATGAATCATTATATGTAGATCCAATAGAGGAAATAATTGAAACCACACCTAAAGAAAATATAATTGAAATTAATATTAAGGACCTTAGAAGTAATCCATATCAACCAAGAAGAACATTTGATCAAGAAAAATTAGTAGAATTAGCTAACTCTATAAAAGAATATGGAGTATTAGAACCAATAATTGTAACTAAAAGTATAAAAGGTTATGAAATAGTTGCTGGTGAAAGAAGAACTAAGGCATGTGAACTTATTGGAAAAGAAACAATACCTGCTATTGTCAAAGAGTTTAGTGACAATGAAATGATGGAAATAGCTCTTTTAGAAAATATTCAAAGAGAAGATTTAACTGCTATAGAAGAAGCAGAAGCTTACGCTGGGATAATTAAAGCGCTAAATATAACTCAAGAAGAATTAGCTAAAAAAATTGGTAAAAGTAGAACTCATGTTACAAATATGTTAGGTATATTAAGACTTCCTCAAGAAATTAAAAATGATATATTAAATGGTTATATTTCTATGGGACATGCCAGAGTACTTAGTAAATTAGAAGATAAAGAGAAAATGATTCAATTGTGTGAAAGAGTTAAATTTGAACATTTATCAGTTCATGATTTAGAGGATATTGCAGCTAATCCGATATTTGAAAGAAAAAATAAAGTGGTTAAAATAAAACAAGAAAATCAATATAAATATGTTGAAGATATTATGACAGATAAATTAGGAAATAAAGTCAAAATTAAGAATAAAAAAGTTATAATTCCATTTAATAGTGAAAAAGATTTAGAAAGAATTTTAGATATATTAGATATCGAAATTAAAATTGATTAGTATGGAAAATAAATATAAATTAGGAAGTAAAGTCATAATGAAAAAACAACATCCTTGTGGTAATAATCTTTGGACTATTACTAGAGTTGGTGTTGACATTAAAATAAAATGTATTGCTTGTGGTCGCTCTATTATGATAGATAGAGTAGAATTTGATAAAAAACTTAAGAAAGTTGAGGAATACTAATGTTTAAAAAGAAAATTAAATTAAGTCCTATAATGACATTTATAATAATGACAGTTATTGTTATAGTGTTAAGTGGATTTTTACATTTACTAAACATACAAGCTGAATATTCTACGGTTAATACAGTATCAAATGAAACTGTCAATAATGTCGTTGAAGTTCAAAATCTATTTAGTACAAGTGGTATAAAACATATAGTAACCTCTGCTGTAAATGGATTTGTTAATTTTGAACCTTTGGCAACATTAATTATTATATTGATAGGTTTGGGTATACTTGAAAAAAGTGGTTTTATGCGTAGCTTTTTCACTATTTTAACTAAAAATTCAAAAAAGAATACAGTTACATTTATATTAATATTTATATGTTTATTATTTTCAATATTGGGTAATTCTGGTTTTACAATTATGTTACCGATTGCTGCATTATTATTTAAATATGGAAGAAGAAATCCATTAGGTGGAATTATTGCTTCTTTTGCATCGCTTTCATTTGGATATGGTATTAATGTGTTTTTGTCATCAAATGATAGTAGCCTTTTAACATTGACTCTTAATGCTGCTAAAACACTCGATCCAAAATATAAAGCTAGCATATTTTTTGCGTTATTTATTATGATAGTATTATTAATTGTAACATCAATTATATTCACATATATTACTGAAAAAAGGATAATGCCTAAATTACCAAGATATGAAACAGAAGAAGAACAATTAATTATAACTAATAAAGAATTAAGAGGATTAATAGTAGGATTAGGGTTAGGAATTATATATATATTAATAATAATATATATGATTATACCAGGGCTTCCATTATCAGGTGCATTTTTAGATCATAGTGGTGATAGATATATTGATATGATTTTTGGTAATAATTCATTATTTGCTAAAGGATTTATATTTATTGTGACATTTGCATTTTTCTTGATAGGCATTGGTTATGGATTCATGACTAAAACTATTAAAAATAATAAAGAAGTTACTGATAGTTTAGGACATTCATTGGATGATATTGGTGGTATCATAGTACTTATATTTTTTGCATCATTATTTATTAATGTATATGAAGAAAGTCATATAGGTCTTGTTATTACAGGATTTATAAATTCATTATTAGCAGAAATAAAGTTTACTGGAATTGGTCTTATATTAATATCATTAGTTCTTATATGTATAACAAATATTTTTTGTCCAAATTCTATTGTAAAATGGAGTATGTTATCAGCAACAGTTGTTCCATTATTTATGAATGCAAGTATAAGTCCTGAGTTTTCGCAACTTGTTTATGTAGCAGGAGATAGTATTACTAATGGGATTACACCATTGTTTATGTATTTTGTAATATATATAGCTTTTATGGAAAAATACAATAAAGGTGATATGGTTACATTATTTGGAAGTATTAAAAATCTTGTACCATATAGTTTTTACTCATTCTTAATTTGGACATTAGTTTTAATAGGATTTTATTTAATAGGAATACCAATTGGTATTGGTTCTTATCCGGGGGTAGTATATGGCACTTAAAGCAGGTATTATAGGTCTTCCTAATGTAGGGAAGAGTACATTATTTAATGCAATAACTAAAAAAAATATATTGGCGGCAAATTATCCATTTGCAACAATTGATCCTAATGTAGGAGTAGTAACAGTTCCTGATCAAAGACTTGAGGTTTTAAATGATATGTATATGCCAGAGAGATTAATCGCAACTCAATATGAATTTATTGATATTGCTGGTCTAGTTAAAGGCGCATCTACAGGTGAAGGATTAGGAAATAAATTTCTTGCTAACATTAGGGAAGTAGATGCAATAGTACAAGTTGTTAGATGTTTTGAAAACAAAGATATTATTCATGTCGAAGGAAGTTTAGATCCTACAAGAGATATAGAAATTGTTAATTATGAATTGATTCTAAGTGATTTAGAAATTGTTGAAAATAGACTTTCTAAAATAGAAAAAAAAGCAACAACATCAAATGATAAAGAAGGGTTATATGAAGTTGCTTTATTAAAAAAACTTAAAGATATTTTAAGCAAGGGAAAAATGCTTAGACTTGAAGAGTTTGATCAAAAAGAATCAAAATTAATTAAAACATATAATTTAATAACAAATAAACCATTTATTTATTTAGCAAATGTATCTGAAGAAGATTTATTAACCAATGATAATCCTTATGTTAATAAAGTAAGAGAATATGCTTCTAAGGAAAAATCTAGTGTAGTAATGATGTGTGCTAAAATAGAGAGTGAATTATCTGAACTAGATGAAGAATCTAAGAAGGAATTTTTAAGAGATTTAGGAATTCAAAACAGTGGTTTAGATTCACTTATTCATAATACATATCACTTACTTGGGCTTAAAACTTTTTTCACTGTTGGAAGTGATGAAGTAAGAGCATGGACTTTTAAGAATGGTATGACTGCTCCTGAATGTGCAGGTCTTATTCACACTGATTTTCAAAAAGGTTTTATTAAGGCTGAAGTGATGAGTTATGTAGACTTAGTGCAATATGGAAGCGAAATAAAGGTTAGAGAATCAGGTCGTGCTAGACTTGAAGGAAAAGATTATGTTATGCAGGATGGAGATATTTGTTTATTTAGATTTAATGTTACAAAATAAAAGTTCGCAAATAAGCGAACTTTTTAAATTTATTTTATTTCGATAAATTTCTTTGTTTCTTTCTTTTCTTCTTTTGGAAAAGAGATTTTTAATACACCATTATTGAATTTAGCATCGATTTCAGTTTCTTTGATATTTCCAACATTAAATTGTCTTTTAAATGAACCATAAGTTCTTTCTCTTCTATAGTAATTCTTGTCTTCTTTATCTTCACTTGATTCTTCTTTTTCAGCTTCGATAGTAAGAATTCCATCTTCTACATCAATTTTAATGTCATTTTTATCGAATCCTGGTATATCCATTTCTACATGAATAATACCACCTTTTTCATAAACATCTGTCTTCATTAACTCCATTTTAGCCATTTTAGGTAATGCGAAATCATCAAAGAAATCATCTAAATAAAATTTTCCTGGTAATAAACTCATTATTATCATCTCCTTACATATATAATTATACTCAATAATTAGCACTTGTCAATAGTAAGTGCTAATTATTTGGAATTTTTTTACACTATTATTATATACAAAAGTGTAAATAATATTACTAGGAGGTAATATTAATGAAAGAAGCACCTAATATAATATCAGTAAAAGATTTATTATATATAGAAGATATGTTAAATTGGAATTTTATTATGAATAAAAAAATATATTCATTTTTAGAATGTATTGAAGATGAGGAAGTTAAAAATATTTTGATAAAAACTAAGAAAATGCATTCTAAACATTATAGAGAATTATTAAATATATTAGAGTAAGGAGGTTAACTATGAAAATAATAAAAAATGAATGTGAGCAAATGCCTAAGGATGAATGTATGAACGATGAAGATATTTTAAATGATATTATGCTAAGCGAAAAAAATATATCAAATAGTTATAGTGTTGCAATAAACGAGATGAGTAACAAATATTTATATAAGGAAGTTATGAGTATCTTTGAAGATACAAAAGATATGGCTAGAGATATATATAATTTAATGTTTTCTAAAGGATGGTATTCTATAACACAAGAAGATGAAAAGAATATTGAAAAGTCATATACAAAATATAGCAATAAACTATCAGAACTAAGTTAACTATTTAAAAATTATTAACAATGTGATAAAATATTATTATGAAAAAAGTAGTAATAATATTTTTTATTTTGATTATTTTTCCTTTAAATATTAATGCAGAAAGAAAGAAAATAATTTTTGACTCTTGTGTAGATGGAGATACTATCAAAGCTAAAATAGATGGTGAAATTTCTACGATTAGACTTCTTGCAATTGATACTCCAGAAACAGTTCATCCAAAAAAGAAAGCAGAACCATATGGTAAAGAAGCAAGTGAATATACTTGTAGTAAAGTAAAATCTGCAAAAAAATTAGAAATAGAATATGATCCTGGTAGTGATAAACTAGATAAATATAAAAGAACGTTAGGTTGGATTTATGTTGATGATTCATTGTTACAAAAAGAATTAATTGAACATGGATATGCAAAAGTAGCATATATTTATGGTGATTATTTATATACAAATGAACTTAAACAAATAGAAAAAAATGTTAAAGAAAAAAAGATAGGTTTATGGGGTAAAAGTAAAACAACTATTGATACCGATGATGATAAAAGTTTTTCTGAATTGATATGTGACTTTATAGATGATATTATAGATGATTTTATTAAATCTATTAAAAAAACTATTAAAAAGGAAATTAAAAAAATATTAAATTGACAAATAATAAATAATAGAATATCATATATTTTAAATAAAGGTGAATGAGTATGAAAAAGGATCAAAAATTTTTAAATGAATTAAGTGACAAATTAGGAAATATAAGTAAAAAAAAGAAAAGTATAATATTATCAAAATATAAAAATATAATTGATAGTGAAAAGAAAAATGGTAAGAAAATAACTGTAATAATAAAATCTTTTGGTAATATTGATGAACTTGCTTTAAAGGAAATTGAACTTAATAATTACAATGTTTTTTTAAATAAGATTAAAAGTATATTTACTAAAAAATCCAAAAATAACAAAAAAGAAAGTAAAGTTAAAAAGTTTGAAGATAAAGTAAATAATTTTGAAAAAAAAATTAATGATAAACTTACTAGAAAAACTAAAACTTCAAATATAAAGAAAGAGACAGTTAAAATAACTAAGGATATTAGTAAAGCTTCAAATGAAATAAAAGAAGATATTAAAAGTGAAATATCAATGATATCTTCTATACCAACATCTAAAAAAATATTTGAAACTAAGGATAAAAGAAAACATAAAATTACTATTAAAGTATTAAAAGTATTATTAATATTAATATTATTATTTTTATGGCTATGGTCATGTATTGTATTTATTGCTAGTTTATTTGCAATAATGGATGGAATTAAGATATTTGGAATTAATATTGCATTATTTTCTGTAATGTTATTGACATTATGGATGCTATTATTAGTAAATAGAACAATATTTAAGAAAAAAATTGATAAATTGTATTGGTTTATATCATTAATTGTAATAATATTTATATTAGCTCTTGGAATTGCATTATCTGGATACAAAATTAGTAAAATAGAAACAATCAAGGATGTAAGTGAAAAATATAATTTTACCAGAAAATATGAGGAATATAACTTACCACAGAATAATACAAAAAAGTTTTATATTTATTTTAATGGTAATTACAATACTAAATATGAATATGAATACTCAGATAGTATGAATGGTAAAATAGCTATTGAAGTTAGATATTATGAATGTTATTATAACTATTATAATAAAAAAGGAAATCATAATGTATATATATCATTAAAACAAGATTACAGAGATAAATTAAGTGTATATATTGATAATTTAAAAGATAATAAAATATATGATTCTGATGAACTTTCAAGATACACTGTTAAAATCATAGGGAATAAAAAAGATTTAGAAAGAGTAGTTGTAAACTAATTACTCTTTTTTAATTTATCTATTTCTTTTTGTAGATTTTCTATACTTTTTTTTAAAATAGCTACATCATTTTCACTATTTGGGTATAATTCTTTTATTATTTTTCTTATCTTTTCAATATCATATACTGGTGGATTATAAATACATTTTGCTTCTTTTGAGTTTATGTTTATTATGTTTCCGCCAATCCTAGATTCTATTATATTTTGTGAAGCGGCGTTTGTTAATATAGTTTGTCCAATTAAAATAATCCAGTTTCCTAACATATTTTGTTCAGGTGCTGTTAAATTATCAACAAGTAATAACCTAAAATAAATCCAACAGTTGTTGAATATCTTGGGTTTGTATTAAATATATCATGAAAACTCTCTTTCATATTTAATAATATGTTTTAATATCAAAAAAAGAAAGAATTCATATATTATCATAGGTAGGTGAACTATCATGAAATTGAGTGAAATTAAAAATAATAAAAAGTTAAAGATTGAAAAAATTGATTTTCATGGAATTAAAAAAAGAAGATTATATGATCTTGGTTTTATACCTGGACAAACTATAGAAAAAATGTATAGTTCGGTATTTAATAATCCTTCTTGTTATAAAGTCAAAGATACTTTTATTGCTTTAAGAAAAGAAGATGCATATAAAATAGAGGTGAGTAATGAGTAAAAATATATTATTATGTGGCAATCCTAATGTTGGAAAATCATCAATTTATAATATTTTAACAAAATCACATGAACATACTGGTAATTGGACAGGAAAAACAGTTGAAATATCAAGTAAATCCATAAAGAATACTATATACAACTTGATTGATTTACCAGGTATTTATTCTTTGTCTAGTCTTAGTGATGAGGAAATAGTAGCAAGAAACACACTTTATTTTACAAGTTATGAAAAAATAATTTATGTGTGTGATTCATGTAATTTAGAAAAAAATCTTAATTTATTATTACAACTATCTGAAATAAATAAAAATATTATACTATGTTTAAATATGGTTGATGAATTAGAAAGTAAGCAAATTAAAATAAATATTCGAAAATTAAAAGATATATTAGGAATAGAAGTAATAATGTGTTCAACTGTAGAAAAAAATGGTATTCATGAATTAATAAACTCATTAGAAAAAAATTCCATTTTCAAATATAAATTTGAGTATAATGAAGTAATAGAAAATCATATATCTTATATAGTTGATCATTTATATGAACCATATAAAAATAGATTTGTTGCTATAAAAATATTGGAAAGAGATATAGATTTTATTAATACTATTGAAAGTTTAAATAATGATAAGATTATAAACGATAGTATTAAAAAATATATTGTGTCAATAAACAGCGAAGAAATATCAGATTTAATAGCTATTACTATTAATAATAAATGTAAAGATATTTGTGACTTAGTTCAAGTTAATAATAACGAAAAAAAAATATCAAAATTAGATAGAATATTTTCACATAGGATATATACTATACCTTTAATGATATTTATGATTTTTATGATATTTTTAACCACTATTGTTTTAGCTAATTATCCAAGTGAACTTTTAAGCAAAATATTTATTTATGGTGAAAATTTATTATTTAAAATATCTAATATTTTGTGTATACCTAAAATAATATATGATCCATTGATTTTTGGAGTTTATAGGGTTGTATCTTTTATTGTATCAGTTATGTTTCCACCGCTAGTTATATTCTTTTTCCTTTTTACATATGCTGAGGAAAGTGGCGTATTACCTAGAATTGCATTTAATATGGACCATATATGCTCAAAAGCAAATTGTCATGGGAAACAATCTTTGACAATATGTTCAGGATTCGGATGTAATGCTTGTGCAATAATTGGAAGTAGAATAATAGACAGTAAACGTGACAAATTACTCGCTATTCTTACGAATTCATTTATTCCATGTAATGGAAGATTTCCTATGATAATAGCTATAATAAGTATGTTTTTTGTTACAAGTGATAATAAAATATTGGTTGCGATGTATTTAACTTTATTTGTTTTATTTGCAATTACAATATCATTATTAACATCATTTGTTTTATCTAAAACTTTATTAAAAGGTTACCCTGGTTTTTTTGTATTAGAACTTCCAGATTATAAAAGAGTGAAAATATCTAAAATAATTAAAACTAGTTTTGTTTATAAATCATTGAGTATATTAAAAAAAGCAATTTTAGTTTCATTGCCTGCTGGATTAATTATATATATATTAACAAAAATTAGTATTAATAACGTATCATTGTTATTACATATTTCAAATTTTTTAAATCCATTTGCTAAATTATTAGGACTTGATGGAACAATATTGACCTCATTTATATTGGGTATTCCAGCTAATGAAATAGTTATGCCTCTTATTATTATGGGATATATAAATGAGTCTTCTGTTTCATTAATAAGTAACTATTCTACAATAAAAAATATTTTACTTGATAACAATTGGACTATTATTACAGCAATGAGCACTATATTATTTTCAATTATGCACTTTCCATGTGCTACTACTCTTTCAACCATTAAAAGTGAAGTTGGAACAAAGTGGATGATATATTCGTTTATAATACCATTAATAACTGGAATAACATTTCTATTAATATTAAATGTTTTTATATAATAAAAAACTCAAGTAATCTTGAGTTTATTTACTAACTGGCGCCTGATGTAGGACTCGAACCTACGACCTAACGGTTAACAGCCGTGCGCTCTACCGACTGAGCTAATCAGGCACTTGCATAAATAATTATAACCTCGCAAATTATATTTGTCAATATAAATATAGACTTTTAATCTAAAAATTGATAAAATTATATTGAAAATAGGTGATATTATGGAAATAATTGAAATAGGTAACGAAGAAGAAATAAATTTAAACAAAAAAATAAGTATTTTAGATACATATGGAGAAAATTTAAGCAAGAAGGAATATGTAACTAATCCAGCTATAGGAAGAGAAAGTGAAATTGAACAAACTATAATGATTTTATTAACACCAGAAAAGAGTGCATTATTAGTAGGTAAAGCTGGTATAGGCAAAACTGCAATAGTAGAAGGAATAGGTTATAGAATGAAAACTGGAAATGTTCCTGATGCTTTAAAACCTTACGAATTAATAAAAATTAATATATCTAGTTTACTTGGTGAAGTAAAAAGTGATGGGCAAAATGAAAATAGATTACAATTACTTGTTGATGAATTAAAAACTAAAAAAAATATATTATTATTTATAGATGAAATTCATCTTTTAGTAAATAGAAATACAGCTAATATGAGTATAGACTTTGCTAATATGTTGAAACCAGGCCTTGATCGTGGAGATATAAAAATGATTGGTGCTACTACAGATGAAGAGTATGAAGCATATATATTAAGAGATAGAGCATTTTTAAGAAGATTTTTAAAAGTAGATGTACTAGAACCAACAGAAGATCAATGTGTTCAAATATTAATGGGTACTTATCCTAAATATGAAAAAAGAACCGGTGTTAAGTTAAATTATACCGATTATATTAAAGAAAAAATATTTAGATTTGTAGTTGAATTAACTGATGAATATAAGAGAATATATGAGATAGGAAATAGATATCCTGATATTGCGTTAACAATAGTGATGAGTGCATTTTCAATGGCTTTATATGAAAATAGTAAAGAAGTTAAATTAAAACATTTTTATAAAGCAATATGTAGAACAAAAGCAGTTTATGATGATGCTAAAGTTAAGGAAATAGCAAGATTTAAAGAAATATTTAAAGATATTATATTGGAAGAAAATATTGATTTAAATGATAAATAAAAATTTCAAAAAAAGTTTGTATATAAATTTTTATAATAATAAATGTTTGAAAATAATTTTTTATTAAGATTATTTTCTTTTTTCTTTTCTATATTCTATTTAAAAATATATTTTTATTGATTTGCATATTAAAACTATAATATATATACTTACATCATGAAAGGAGAAAATATGCAAAAGGCAATAAAAGTAAGAAATATTAATAAGTTTATTAATGATAGGAAAATACTAGATAACATTAATTTTGATATTTATGAAGGAGAAATTGTTGGTTTAGTTGGACCAAATGGAGCAGGTAAAAGCACATTACTTAAAATAATGAGTGGTTTATATCCATACCATGATGGTATAGTTGAATATTTTGGAATAGATTTAAAGAACAATTTTGAAAAAGCTATGTCATTGGTTGGAACATTAATAGAAAGCCCAGATTTATACAAGAATTTATCAGGCAAAGATAATTTAGAATTATTTAAATCTATGTTTAAGGGAGTTGATGAAAATAGAGTTAAAGAAATAGTTAAAATAGTTGAGATGGAAAAACATTTAGGAAAGAAATTTAAAACATATTCTTTAGGAATGAAAGAAAGACTAGGTATCGCAGCTTCTTTAATAAATAAACCTAAAATTTTGATATTAGATGAACCTACTAATGGTTTGGATCCTGTTGGTATTAATAAAATAATGAATTTATTAAAAAATATGAAAAATACAACTATTTTAATTTCATCTCATATGCTAAGTGAAATAGAAAAATTATGTGATAAGATAATATTTATTAACGATGGTAAAATTAGATCTATTAAGACTATAAAAAAAACTTCAGATAAGAAAAATGTTTTATTTGAAGTAAATGATTATTCAAAAGCAAAAATATTATTAAATGATTATTGTGTTAATGATAATTTAGAAGTTTATGAAACAAATGAGACGATTAGTATGTTAATTAAAGAACTTGTATTTAATAATATTAAAGTATATAGAGTTTATGAAAATTCTAATATTTTAACAAAGGATTTTTTTGATATGGTGAAAAATGATTAGACTAATTAAAAATGAATATATAAAAATAGGGAAATATAAAATAATTATTATGTTTGGTATATTTTTAATAATTATTTGTTTTATTTACAAATTTAATAATAAAGTGGATGCTTTAAATAATTCATTTAAATTAATACCATTTATTGGTGTAAGTGCATGTATATTATTTAGCGGAATTGTTTCTTTAGAATATACTAATGGTAATTTAAGATATTATTTAACTAAACCTATCAAAAGAAACAAAATATATTTATCAAAAATATTAACAATATATTTATATATATTTTCGTTAATAATTTATATAATCTTAATAAATTTAATATTTATAGAAAAAATAGATACTAAATATATATTTAATTTTATATTATATTGTTTTCCATTATTAACTATAGGTATGTTTATAATATTATTATCTACTCTTTTTAAAAATACATCTATAGTAGTTGGAATTAATATGTTTACTTTGATTTTTTCTTTTCTAATTTCACAAATTTTATTGGGCTATGGTTTGAATTTTGTTGAATATACTACTTTGCCATACTTAGAATTTAATTTGTTTAATGAAAAAGATATTATTTTGAATATTAATCGAAATCTAGGAAGTAACTTAAGTATTAAAAATGGTATTATTATTGATACTGCATATTTATTTATTTATTATTTTATTGGAAATAAATTATTTAAAATAAAAGATATTAGAATATAAAAAAAGGATAAATTATTTATATCCTTTCTTCTTATAATAATTAAGAAGTTCTTCAAATCTTGCATAATGTACAACCTCACGTTGCCTTAAAAAGCTAAGAGGTCCTAAAATACTTTCATCGTTTGTTAAATCCATTAAATTTTCGTATGTTGCTCTTGCTTTTTCTTCGGCTGCTAAGTCTTCTTGCAAATCTACAATTGGATTGCCTGATGATGCGATATAAGCTGCAGTAAATGGAATTCCATTTGAATCACTAGGATATACTCCTTTATTATGTTGTGTATACCAAGTGTCTAATCCAGCATTTTTAAGTTCAGCGATGCTTGCATCTTTTATTAATTGATTTATCATAGTACATATCATTTCGCAATGGCCAATTTCTTCACATCCAATATCTGATAGAAGAGCTTTACCTTTATCATCTGGCATAGTAAATCTTTGTAATAAATATCTTAAACATGCACCCAGTTCTCCAGCGGGTCCACCTAGTTGGTCTACCAATAATTTAGCCATCTTTAGATCTTTTTTCTTAACATTAACAGGATATTCTAATGTTTTTTCATATTTAAACATATTAATTACCTCCTTTATCCCATGGCCATGGATTATCTATCCAAGTCCACTTGCTACTGTTCATAACATTATTTATACATAATGGACTGTATTCACTTTCATACTTATTTTTTAATTCATTGTATTTATTTCTATATTCATAAAATTTTTTAAGCATTGCTGTATCATTCGGATGCAAATCTAAATATAAATTTAAATCTTTCATAGCAAATAAATACATTTGAATTTGATATAATAACTCATCTCTTTTGCTACTAACTTTCAACTTATATATATGATTTTTGTATTGTGAGTATAAATTTTGGAACATGTTACCTTTATTAAAACCTTCTAGTGGCGAATATAAATTTTCCTCTCTATTAAAATTAATACTATCAATATTTACATTAACATCAATGTCATTATTTTCATTTTTATTATAATTTTTATTAAATTCATATTCTTGCTCAGTCATCATGATGTCAAAATAATTATTATTTTCATCAAAATACATATTTTTTTCCTCCTAGACTATTGTATGTATGATTTTTGACTAATGTATAGACAGTTTCATTAAAAAAAATGTAAAATATGCAAAAATACTTGTATATATTTTTATGTTAATGATACAATAGTTATGGTGATAAAAATGCAATATAAAATAACAACATATTCTGAAGAAGAAACAATTGAATTGGCTCAAAATATTGAATCTGAAAAATTTCCTAATATGGTTATATGTTTAGTAGGAGATTTAGGAAGTGGTAAAACAGTATTTGCTAAAGCCTTTGCATCTTCTTTAGGGATTACTGATAATATCACATCTCCAACATTCAATATTATTAAAGAATATGATAATGCTGAAATGAAATTATTTCATATGGATGTATATAGACTTAGTGATATCAAACAGGATTTAGGCATTAGTGAATATTTTAACAAAAAGGGAATTTGTATTATTGAATGGGCAGATTTAATTGAAGATATTTTACCTAAAAATAGATTAGATATTAAAATAAGAATGGTTGATGAAAATACTAGACAAATCATTATTACACCTCACGGTAGTAAATATGAAGATCTATGCGAAAGAGTGTTATAAACTCTTTTTTTTTATATTAAAATATTGTAAAATATAACTAGAATAATAAGGAGGAACAATGAAAGTATTAAGTGATAAAGAATTAAAAGATATTAAAGCTTTTGTAAGAGCAACTGATTATTTATCAGTAGCACAGTTATATTTAAAAGATAATCCTTTATTAAAAGAAAAATTAACGTTAAAACATATAAAACCAAATGTGGTAGGGCATTGGGGTACTGCGCCTGGACAAAATTTTATTTATGCTCATTTAAATAGAATTATTAAAAAAAATAAGTTAGATATGATTTATGTTTCAGGACCTGGTCATGGTGGTCAAGCAATGGTAGCTAATACATATTTAGAAGGAAGTTATACTGAGGTTTATCCTAATATTACAGAGGATCTAGATGGATTAAAAAAACTTTGTAAACAATTTAGCTTTCCTGGGGGAATATCATCGCATGTTGCGCCTGAAACACCAGGAAGTATAAATGAAGGTGGAGAACTTGGATATAGTCTTGCACATGCTTTTGGAGCAGTCCTTGATAATCCCAATTTAATAGCCGCTTGTGTAGTAGGTGATGGTGAAGCAGAAACAGGACCATTAGCAGCATCTTGGCAATTAAATAAAATAATTAATCCGTTAACAGATGGTATTGTATTACCTATATTACATTTAAATGGATATAAAATAGCTAATCCAACTATATTAGCTAGAATACCTGAAGAAGAATTAGTGAAATACTTTGAAGGTTGTGGATGGACACCATATATAGTTGAAGCATCAACTACTGATAAAATTCATGAATTAATGGCAAAGACATTAGATAGATGTATTGAAGATATAAAAATTATTAAGAGTAAAACTAGATTAAATAAAAGAGCAACTTATCCAATGATAATTTTAAAAACTCCAAAAGGTTGGACTGGACCTAAAATAATCGAAAAGAAATTAGTAGAAGGAAGTTTTAGATCTCATCAAGTACCAGTTGTGGTAAATGAGGAACATAAGGAAAATTTACATATATTAGAAGCATGGTTGAAAAGTTACAAACCTGAAGAGTTATTTGATGATAATGGTAAATTAAAAAAAGAATTAAAAGCATTACTTCCACCAAAAGAATTAAGAATGGGATTAAATCCACATACAAATGGGGGATTACTTTTAGAAGAATTACAAATACCTAATTTTAAAGAGTATGGTATTGAAGTAAAGCAACCTGGTTGTGTTATTGCACAAGATATGATGGAACTTGGATACTTTATTAGAGATATTATCAAATTAAATGAAAACAAGAAAAACTTTAGAATATTTGGTCCTGATGAAGCATTATCAAATAGACTTAATCATGTGTTTGAATCTACAAATAGACAATGGAATGGAATCAAATATGATACAGATGAATATTTAAGTACATATGGTAGGGTAATTGACTCAGTATTATCAGAACATTTATGTGAAGGAATGCTTGAAGGATATTTATTGACTGGTAGGCATGGCTTTATTCATAGTTATGAAGCATTTATTAGAGTAGTTGATTCAATGGCATCACAGCATGCTAAATGGATAAAAGTAACTAAAGAACTTCCATGGAGAAAAGAAATTTCTTCATTAAATTATATATTAACATCTTATGTATGGCAACAAGATCATAATGGGTTTACACATCAAGATCCAGGATTTTTAAATCATTTAGTAACTAAAAAAGCAGATACTGTTAGAATATATTTACCACCAGATACTAATACATTAATATCATGTTTTGATCATTGTATTAAAACTAAAAATTATATTAATGTAATAGTTGCATCAAAACATCCTAGATTACAATGGTTTAATATGGATGATGCAATTAAACATTCAACAAAAGGATTAGGGCGCTTAGAATTTGCTTGTAATGATGGAGGAACAGAACCTGATATAGTTATGGCATGTGCAGGTGAAACTCCTACTATAGAAACTTTAGCTGCTGTTAAAATATTAAGAGAAAATTTTCCAAAGCTAAAAATTAGGGTTATTAATGTAATAGATTTAATGAAACTTGTTAGTCCTGATAATCATCCACATGGATTAGATGATAATGAATATGATAATTTATTTACTAAAAAGAAACCCATTATATTTGCATTCCATGGATATCCACATTTAATACATCAATTATCTTATAAAAGAGCTAATAAAAGCATGCATGTACATGGATATATTGAAGAGGGAACAATTACAACTACTTTTGATATGAAAGTTCAAAACAAATTAGATAGATTCCATTTGGTTATGGATGCATTAAAATATTTACCTCAATTAGGTGATAAAAGAAGTGCATTAAATGAATGGTGTAAGAATAAACTAATTGAACATAAAGAATATATTAGTGAACATGGAGAAGATTTGCCTGAGATAAGAGATTGGAAATGGTAATAATAAAAAAACTTCACACAAAGTGAAGTTTTTAAAATGTATCAATATCTACAACAATGTAGTCATAATTAGTCATATCAAATGGTTGATAACAATATTTACATAACGCTGAGTTATTTAAATCTAAGCTAGCGCCACAATTTGGACATCTTCTAATTTCTGAAAGGGAAGTAGCATTTCTTTTCTTAGAAAATAATATATTATGCTTAGTAGTAATTCTATGATCATTAATACCACTTAAGAAATTGCCATTATCATCTATTAAATAATCCATATACTTAGATTCGATACTTACATTCACAAGTATTTCATCGTCGTTTATATCAATATTTGTTATTTTGGTTGAACTTACATTCATTTCATCAAATAATCTAGTAGCATTCATACTAACATATTTATCGGTTAATTCACAAAATTTTTTATAAACATCATCTGATAAATAATGTTTAACTGATGTCATATCATTATCCATAATAGCATTTAATATCATAATGAATATATGATCTACTTTTGTTAAAAATGTTCCTTCTGAAAAAGATTTATCTATTTTTTCTAATTCTTTAATCATTTATACTCCTGTTCTTTATTTTGTTTTTTAGCAAGTACCCAACTATATGTGTTTTTAACTAATGTACTATTACAATATTCGCAAATATTTGATGCTGAGTTTTTATTTATAGGAGCACCACAACTTGGACAATTTTTAGTTTCTTTTTTATTTATTGTACTTACAAATGTTAATTCATATGTTACAGTTACTTTATGATTTTTATTTCCTCTTACAACATTATTACTTATATCAACAACATAGTCATAAAAACTAACCTTTAAAACTACTTTCATAGTGATTTGATTATTAGAGACATCAATTGCTGTTGTATCTATTTTTTCAAGAGCAAAATCACTCATTATATTTTTTTGTTTCTTAGCCTTTAATGCTTTTAGTTGCATATTATAAGTATTAAAAAGTTCATCTGTTAATAAATTTCTTAATGATTTAGTATCAAAATTACTCCATGCTTTTTGTGTATCTAAATATATTTGATAAGCGTCATCTAAGAATTTTTGTTTATTAAAATCATTTATATATTTTTTAATATATTCTTCATC
>JAEDNL010000007.1 GCA_016302505.1 Bacilli bacterium | reverse complement strand
TAAGTTCTTTATTACTTGTAGGTACTATTACTTTAAAAAGAAGATTAAACTAAAAAAATCCTAAAACTAGGATTTTTTATTTGCATGTTTTTAATTATCTTGCACAATATGATAGCGCACTCACACTATATGCAAAAGCATATTAATCAATATAAGTAACTGTTTTAAGTTTATTTTCATATAATACATACTCTTCAATATATTCTAATCCTTCTGGTAACTCAATTGAAGTTATACCGGTTCATGCTTACATATTATTTGTCCAATTTCATATTTATTATAAGTTCATATTTGGATGATTTTTCTGCGTCAATCACTTTTAATTTTGATAAATCAACAGATGTGACTCATCTGCATAAATTAAATATTGATTTCTCATTTTATCACAACCAAATGATAGTAACATAAAACCATTATTTTCAAAAGTATTAAATATATATTTTAATATGAGGAAATTAAATTATCTATAGTTAAATTTTTTTATAATGATATATATTAGATTATAAAAGTTTTTCAAAATAAAAAGAAGAAAATTATTCTTCTATTAATTTAGCTACTACTACCATAAGTTTACCTTTATTCTTACCAAATAAACATGTTTGAAGTACTAATACTTTATCATTTTCATTTAATTCAATATTTGTTTTATAAATACTTCTATTTTTTAATCTATTAAAGTGTTTTAACCATTCAGAATCACTTTTATAATTTATATTCATATGTTCTTCAGTACTTTTTTTATCTGCTAGAACTATACTAAATATTTCATATTTTTTAATTTCATTATCTATTTTTAATGAAATATTTTTATGTTCATTAAAATAATCTTTTTTTAAATAACCTTCTAGTGTATTAAATGGGGGTTTATATTTAGTACTATTGTGTCCATATATGTTTATTTGTTTAGAGTCTTTATTAACTCTATAATCCATAAAAACAGATCCGAGTACACTTTTTTTAAGTGATAATGATTTCTTTAAATAAAATTGATTATCATTAGTTTGAGCAACTGGTGTATTTATTTCATCATCAATATTTAATATAGCAATAACCTCATCATTATTATATTTCTTTTTTAATTCATCTATTTCAT
Source organism: Bacilli bacterium (assembly GCA_016302505.1). Lineage (GTDB taxonomy): Bacteria > Bacillota_I > Bacilli_A > RF39 > UBA660 > CAG-1000. The sequence continues at coordinate 33,992 of JAEDNL010000007.1, read as the reverse complement.
CTTTAACAGATACTTCTTCTTTCTTTATATCTAATTTACTATCATTTACTTCATTAATAGTGTTAGTGTATTCTTCTTTTCTGAGTAACAAAAATACACCACTAATAACAATCATAACTATTAATACTATAATAACTCTATCTAATAATTTATTAATATTTTGTTTAATATCATTATTCTTCTTTTTCATATTACTCTATTCTTATCATATTATAAACAATTAATTGATAAGTATTTTCCCTTCTTTCAACTTTAGCATCTATTTTATATATACTATTTCTATTTATGTCTTTTATTTTATCATATACTCTTGGAAATACTACTGCATCTATAGAATCATATTCATCACTTAGTTTAATAAAAGACATATTTTCATTATCTTTAGTTTTAATACTTTTTATACTTTCTATATATAATATAGAACTAATAACTTTATTAAAATATTTTTTATAATCTTTTAATGTTATGAATGAACTTCTATCATATTTAGTTATTGGATGATGCGATAAATAAAATCCATAATTTTTAATTTCAAGTTCAATTAATTCTTTATCATTATAGTCACTAGTACTTTCAAATACTGGTTCACTATCTAATACTAAATTTAAATTTTTACAAAGACTTACATAATTTATTACTTCATCTATATTTTCTATATAACTTTTTTTATTAATATTAAATTTATCAAATGCACCACATTCTATTAAAGATATAACTACTCTTTTATTAATACTTTTTCCATAGCATCTTATCATAAAATCATAGAATGATTTAAATAATCCTTTTTGTCTTTCATTAATAATCTCATCACTCACAGAATAAGCAATACTGTTGATTATAGAAAATGGTATTACTAAGTGATCATTTTCTATTATAAATTCTTTTTCTGATAAATTAATATCTATTTTATTAAATGATAATCCTAGTATTTTAGCCTCATCTAAATATTCTTTTAATTTTTCTGATCCTTTATTCATATTAAGTAGGTTTTTCATAAAATATTTAGTATAATGACTTTTTAAATAAGCCATTTGATATGCTACTTTAGAATAAACTACTGAATGTGATTTATTAAAACCATATGATGAGAATTTAACTATTAATTCATATAATTTAGTTGCTATGTCTATATTATAACCTTTAGTTATAACTCCATTAATTATTTTATCTTTTTCTTTTAATATTAAATCATATTTCTTTTTAGACATAGCTCTTCTTATATTATCCGCTTGTGAATAACTAAAATTACCAACTGTTCTTAATATTTCTAGTACTTGTTCTTGATATATAATAATTCCATATGTACTTTTTAATATTGGTTCTAACTCTTTAACAAGATATTCTACTTTTTTAAGTCCTTTTTTTCGTTTAATATATTCATCTATATTATCACGAGGTCCTGGCCTATATAATGCTATAGCATCTACTAGTGTATTAAAGTTATCTACTTCTAATGATTTTAAGAAACTTCTCATACCACTACTTTCAAATTGAAATATACCTGATGTATATGCATTTTTAAATAATGAAAGTGTTTCTTTGTCATCAAGTGGAATATTATCAATATCTATATTGTCACCTATATCATCAAGTATATTAGATATAGTATTTAAGTTTTTAATTGATAAGAAGTCCATTTTAAGAAGTCCTAATTGTTCTATATATTCCATACTATAACTGGTTAATATAACATCATTACTTTTATATAAAGGCATAATATTTGTAAGTTTCTCATCACTAATAACAACACCAGCTGCATGCATCGCAGTATTCTTTTTAAGACCACATAGTCTATTACATATATTTATCATTTTTTTAATTATGGTACTACTTTTAACTATTTTAATAAATTCTTTATTATTTTTAAGTTCATTAAAATTCTTTTCATCTTTAATAGTTTTACATATAGTATCAACTACTCTAATATCTATATTCATAACTCTTGCTGTATCTCTTATTATTTGTTTAGGAAGCATTGTATTAAATGATATAATTCTAGCAGTATTATATTTACCATATTTATTAGATACATAGTCTATTACTTCTTCTCTTCTCATATTATCAAAGTCTATATCAATATCAGGCATAGTAACTCTATCAGGATTTAAAAACCTTTCAAATATTAAATCATATTTTAATGGATCTATATTAATAATACCTAAAGAATAATTTACAAGTGAAGCCGCACCACTACCTCTTCCTGGTCCAACCCTTATACCATTTTTTTTAGCAAATAATACAAAGTCATAAACAATAAGAAAATAATCAACAAAGTTCATCTTCTCTATAATAGATAACTCATACATAAGTCTATTTTTATATTTATCACTTACATTTCCATTAAGTCTTTTACTAAGTCCCTTTTTAGAGAGTGCTCTTAAAAATTCAATAGAGTTTTCTTTATACCTAGGAATATGTACTTTTCTTTTTGGTATTTCTATATTTATTAAATTAGAAAATTTAATTGTTGTTTTAATATCAATTTCATCATAATCATCTTTTATATAATCATCTTTTACTTCTACTTCATCATTAACAGTTTTATTTTCATCTATTAGTCTTATATATTTAAAATATTCTTTATCTTCAAGATTAAAATATCTTATACATGGACAATATACTATAGACTTACTTAATTTCAAAGATTCTTTTCTTTCATCTTTATTTTTATATCCTATAAATATATTTTTAAAACACTCTTTTAATACTAAATAGTCATTATAATTACAAACACATATGATATCATTATAGCTTTCTAGTTTATCTAAACTTATTTCTTCTAAGTTTTTAAGTGTTACTATTTCACATAATGAAACATATCCATTATAGTTTTTAGCATATAATAAAAAGTTAATATTATCTATAGTTATTTCTATTCCTATTATTGGTTTTATATTTTCGCTCTTGCATTTATTAATAAATTCCACTGTTCCAAACATATCACTATCAGTTATACCAATAGTCGTTATGTTATTATTTTTTGCATATAAAATGAGTTCATCTATTTTAATTAGACTATTCATAAGTTCATATTCAGTTTTAATATTAATTGGAATATACTTCATAAATACCTCTAAATATATTTTATCATAAAGATATAATTTGATAAATGAAAAACAAGATTATTTATCTTGTTTTTAATGGAATTGTGACAAACTATTAACACTACCAGTATGGTTTTCATCACGAAATGCATTACATTTTATATCATTTAACATTTAAAAAAGTAAACATTTCTGTTTACTAATATTTATCATCATATCTTTCAAAATCAACCCTATCCATTTCTTCTATAACTTCAAGTTGATTTTCAATAATTTGTCTTAATCTTCTTTTTAAAACATTGGTATTTCTTTTTAACATATCAGCATGATTTTGAGCCTTTTCTGCTTTTAATAGAGCATCATTTATAATTCTACTTGCATTTCTTCTTGCTTCATTTACAAGTGTTTCTGCTTCTTTTCGAGCAGAACTTTTAATTTGATCTCCTGCACTTTCAGCAGTATATATCGCTCTATTCATAGTATCTTCAATTTTTTTATAATGAAGAAGTTGTTCTGTTAATTTTATATTATTTTCTTCAGTTTTTTGGCTCTTTTTAAGTAAAAGCTCATAATTTTTAATTATATCATCTAAACACTTATGTACTTCTTCTTTATCATAACCACGAAAAACCACATTAAATTTTTTCATGCTTCACCTCTAAATATATTAAAATTCTACCATTGTTCTAAATCATCTTTTTTTGTACTTTTTTTTCTTTCATCTTCTGTTATTGTTCCTTCAATTTCAAATCCTTTAGGAGCACAAATAACTATACCTGGGCCAAGTTTTTGCATACTTCCCTCAATTGCATAAATTATTCCATTTAAGAAATCCATTATTCTTTTAGACACATCAGATGTAACTCTTTTAAAGTTTACAACTACTTGATTTTGTTCTTTTAAGTAATCAGCAATTTGTTGAGCCTCTGAAAATGCTCTTGGTTCTACTAAAATAGTTTTATTTTTATATCCTTTATTTCCTTTAGAAGTTTCTTTTTCTACATATTCTTCAGTATCATCATCTGGTTTAAATATATCACTTAATCCCTTTAAAGCCATTAACAATCCCTCCTTATAGTCATCTATATTAATTTTAACACATAAATACTTACCTATCAATAAGTAAATTTAAATTATTGAATTATTTTATAAATAATAATTAAATTTTATATATTATTTAATTATATATGTATGGATTAAAAACTATTATTTTTTTCAATTTTTAGAAAATTATTGTATTTATTATTTCGTTATAAATACAAAAAGACAAGTTCATAATATGTATTTAAAATATAAAATCTTTCTTTTTATATTCTAACTATACACAATTAAAAATAGAGATTTCTCTCTATTTAGCATCATACCAATCTTTGCCATATTCTATTTCTACTTTTAATGGTACTGATAATTTATAAATACCTTCCATAGTATTTCTTACTAATACTTTAATATTTTCTAATTCATCTTCTGGTACTTCAAATATTAATTCATCATGTACTTGAAGTAACATTTTAGTTTTATAATTATTTATTTTAAGTTCTTTATCTATTTTTATCATAGCCATTTTTAATATATCGGCACTAGTACCTTGTATTGGTGTATTAAGAGCCATTCTATCTCCCATAGATCTTATTAAATAATTAGTATTTTTAATTTCTTCTATTATTCTTTTTCTATTAAATAGTGTTCTTACATAACCAAGTTTTCTTGTCTTTTCCACTATATCTTTCATATATTTATTCACTTCAGGATATAATTCTAAATATTTATCAATATAAGTTTTTGCTTCTTTAGCAGTTATATCTAAGTTTTCTCCTAATCCAAATCCACTAATACCATAAACTATACCAAATATAACAGCTTTAGCTGTTCTTCTCATATCTTTAGTTACATCTTTTTCATCAACATTAAATATATCACTCGCAACATGTGTATGTATATCTTCATTATTATTAAATGCTTTTTTTAAGCTTTCACAATCAGTTATATGCGCTAATATTCTAAGTTCTATTTGAGAATAATCACTTGATAATAATACTTTATTATTCCCTGCTACAAAAGCTTTTCTTATTTTCTTTCCCTCTTCACTTCTAACTGGTATATTTTGAAGATTAGGCTCAATTGAAGATAGTCTTCCTGTTCTAGTACCAGTTTGTTTATAAATGGTATGTATTTTACCATCACTTTGTATGTAATTATTAAATGTATCTAAATACGTAGAATAAAGTTTAGAAAGATTTCTATATTCTAATATATCTTTTATAATTGGATAATGTGTTTCATATTTAACTAACGTATCATGAGAAGTTGACATAGCATTTTTACCTTTTCCTTTTGGTATCATTACTTTATTATAAAGCACATCAGATAATTGTTTAGGAGATGCTATATTAAACTCTACTCCTGCTTCTTTATATATATTTTCAGTTAAAATTTCTATTTTATTTTTAATTTCTTTTTTAAGTTCATCTATTATATCAGTTTTAACAGTTATACCATTAATTTCCATATCTGCAAGTACATTAATTAATGGATACTCTATATCATAATATAGTTTGCTCACGTTTTCTTCTTTTAAATTATTATCATATTCTTCATATGTATCATATAAAAACTTTGCTTTACTAGTTATACTATTTATTATTTCTTTTTCACTAAGTGGAGTCTTTTTATTAATAATTTTTTCATAATAAGGAATATCTATTCCATAAGTTGTTGCTAAATATGAAACATCATCTTTAACATTAATTTCAAGTAAATATGATGCAATTAATGTATCAAATTTAGAATTTATTTTTATATTATATTTATTTAAAACTACTATATTTTTCTTTAAATCAAAAGTAACAGTTATATCTTTTAATAAATCTTTATTTAATAATATACTTGGTAAATCTAAATAATATAGTTTTTTACCATCATATATTGCTGCTCCTATTATATTGGATGTATGATAATTAGTATTATCTAGTTCTAAATAAAAACTATATTTACCAGTTATATTTATTTTACCTTTTACTATTTCTATATCATTTTCTTCTATTTTAGATGTATTTATAGATATATTTTTAAGTAAAGAATTAAATTCTAATTCTTTATATTTATCTATTAATTTATTAATATCTGGTCCATTATATTTAATACTTTCAAATGTATATTCAAAGTCTATTGTTTTATATATAGTTGATAATTTATATGAAAAATATGCATTATCTTTATCATTTAATAACTTTTCTTTTAGTTTACCACTTATACTATCTATATTATTATATACTCCATCTAATGAACCATATTTCTCTATTAAACTTATTGCTGTTTTTTCTCCTATTCCTTTAACACCTGGTATATTATCTGATGAGTCTCCCATCAATGCTTTTAAATCTATCATTTTAATTGGTTCTACATGATAAGTATCAATAAATGTTTTTTCATCCATAAGTATATAGTCTTTTTGTTTTAATAATTTTACATTAACTTCATCACTAATTAATTGCAACAAATCTTTATCACTACTTATAATAGTGGCATTATAATTTTTATCTTCATCTGCCATTCTAGCAAACGTTCCAATTATATCATCCGCTTCATAATTATCACATTCTATATATTTAATACCCATAAGTGTACATATTTCTTTAGCAATAGGAAATTGTAATTTTAAATCATTAGGTGTTTCTATTCTTCCATCTTTATAATTATCATACATATCTTGTCTAAAGTTATGTCCTTTATCAAATGCTATCATCATATATTCAGGTTTTTCTTCATTTATTATTTTATTTATCATATTGATAAAGCCATATAATGCATTAGTAGGAATTCCTTTAGAATTTCTCATCAAATTACCATTATATGCAGTAGCATAATAACTTCTAAATAATAAATTATTTCCATCTACTAGTATTGCTCTTTTTTTCATATTATTCACCATTAATTATTTTACTATAATTTATGAACTTTGACAAATATAGAATAAATTGTTATTAATTTTTCATAAATAGTTTAAGTAGCATGAAAGATAACATGTAATATTATTGATATCTTAATATTTACATATTTTTATATAAAAACATCTTACTTTTGTTTTGTAAGATGTTTTATATTTATATCTAATATAATTTCTCTTCATATTCAAATTCTTGATCTAATATTGAAACTATATCTCCTTCTTTAGCACCTAAACTTTTTAATTCATCATCAACACCTAAGTTCTTTAATTTTCTTGCAAATCTTAATGCTGATTCATCAGAGTTAAATCTAGTCATTTTTAATAGTTTTTCTAAACTCTCACCAGTAACAACCCATTTATTTTGTCCTTCTCTTCTAATTTGATATGGTTTTTCATGTTTAAATTCGTAAAGTACATAGTCTTCAAATTCATTCTTTTCATAAACTTCTTCATCTGGTATAGACTCTAATATTTCTTTTAATTTAAATATTAATTCTTTAATTCCTTCTAGTGTTGCGGCTGAAACTTCTATTATTTCTAAATCTTTATATTCTTTTTTAAATCTTTCTAAATTTTCTTTAGCACTTTCTAAATCCATTTTATTAGCAACTATTATTTCTCTTTTATTATATAGAGTTTCACTATAATTTTTAAGTTCTTTTCTTATTATTTTATAGTCTTCTATTACATCTCTATGATCAACTTGTGCCATATCTAGAACATGGCAAACTATTTTACATCTTGATACATGCTTTAAAAATTTATCTCCAAGACCTATACCTTCTGATGCACCTTCAATCATACCAGGTAAATCTGCTACTACGTAACTATAATCTCCTGACTTTACTACTCCTAAGTTAGGTACTAAAGTAGTGAAATGATAATCTGCTATTTTAGGTTTAGCAGCTGAAATAACTGATATTAATGAACTCTTACCAACTGATGGAAATCCAATAAGACCAACATCAGCAAGTAATTTCAACTCACAAATAATGTTTCTTTCTTGTCCTGGTTCTCCTAATTCACTTGTATATGGTGCTTTATTCTTATTAGTCATAAAAGCAGCATTTCCTTTACCACCTCTACCACCTTTAGCAACGATAGCCTCTTGTCCATCTTTTACTAAATCACATACTATTAAGTTAGTATCAGTATCTTTAATAGTTGTACCAACAGGAACTACTATAATTGTATCTTCTGCTGTACTTCCTGTTTGATTTCTACCTCTACCATTAGTACCATTTTCACCTTTTAATACTTTTTTATATCTTAAATCAATTAGTGTTCTAAGACCTTTATCAGCTTTGAAGATAATATTTCCACCTCTACCACCATTACCACCATCTGGTCCTCCTAGTGGTACATATTTTTCTCTTAAGAAAGATGTACATCCATCTCCACCTTTACCTGCTATTAATTTTAAATTCACTTCATCTATAAACATAAAAACACCTCTGTTCCATACAATTTTACCATAATAAAAGGTATATTACTATACCTTTTTAAGCCTTAGTTTGATTAAAATCTTATCTATAAATTCATTACCAAGAGTTTCATCTATAGCTTTATTTTTATAAACAATTATTAAATATATAATTACTCCTAATATACCATGTATCATTAAAGATAAAATAGAACTTATAAAAGTATAATCAAATTTAATAAATGTTTTAGATAATAATATCATAACTATTATAGTAATAGATGGTATTATTAATTTCTTAATTAGTTCTATTGTTTTTCTATAACTAAAATGCATTTCTTTTCTTAAATATATTAATGCTATTACTATTGATATAGAGTAACCTATACAAGTAGATACTATAGTTGCTATATACTCTGGTAAACCTATTATATTAAATAATAAAATAAGTGGAATATCTAATAGTGCATTACTAAGAAGTCCTACTACTGAATTAATATATACTATTTTAAACTTTCTCATACTTTGAAGACATGTATTTATAACAGTCCATACTCCAAAGAATATATGACTTATGGCAGATGCCTTAAGAGCAAGTGAACCATATTTGCTACTTCCATAAAAAATATAATAACTTTCATTTGATAGAAGTAATAATAATACTGCCATAGGTATAGTTATTATTAACATAGTAGATATTGCTTGATTAAATCTTCTATTTACTTCATTATAATCTTTCTTTATATAGCTTGTTGTCACATGAGGAATTATATTAGTAGTAAGTGATATTGCAATAGCTATTATAACAGTACATATCTTAGGTGCCCAAGTTGATACTATTCCTGATACAGTTTCACTCTCAATCGCAGAATATCCAACCATATTAAGTCCCTTAATAATAAGTTTAACATCAACTATTGTATATAAATTATCAACTACTGATATTATTACAAGTGGAATACAATATGATAATATCTTTTTAACAATAGCTTTATTTGATACTTGATCTCTTTTATCTGAAATAGGAAATTCTTTTTTATTATTTTTGACTTTAACTTGCAAATATATATATGCTATTAATCCTCCAAAAAATGCTCCTAGAAGTGAAACACCTACTCCACTAGTTACTGATTTATTTAATATTTTAATAACAGTAAATGATCCTAATAAAACTACTATTATTCTTACTATTTGTTCTATTAATTGAGAATATGATGTTGGTGTTATAAATTTATGTCCTTGCATATATCCTCTTAATACACTTAAAAATGGTATTATTATTAAACAAAATGATACTGACTTAATTACATAAGATATATCTTCAATACTATTACCACCAGTAACATCGCTTATTATAAATCTTGCTATATATTCAGAACCAAAGAAAACTATTAAGAATGATAATATTGCTAAAAAAGCTATTATCTTTTTACCTATTTTATATGCTCTTTCTTTAGCATCATACATATTTAAAGCTAAATATTCACTAATAATCATAGATATAGCGATTGGTATACCTGCAGTACTAATATTTAAGAATAAATTATAAATATTATATGCATAACTATATAAAGTACCACCATTCGTACCAATTATTTTATAAAATGGAATTACATATAAAGCACCTAGTAGTTTAATTACAATTAGTATTATAGATGTAACTATTGTTCCCTGAATAAATGTATTTTTCTTTAGTTTTTTCATAAGTTCATCTTCTTCATTTCTTCTTCACCAAGTATTTCTTCTATTTTAGCTAAATGACCTACATGTTCATCGTTAAATAAGTAGTATTGTACAAGTCCATAACTAGGATATTCATTACCTTCCATTATAACAGGTCCATCCTTAGTAAATGCTATATCCCAACCTACATATCTTACTTCAGGCACTAATAATGCTGCTTTTAATGCCATATCAAATGCCTCTTTTACATATGGAACAGTTACTGTACTAAATTTAATTTTAGCCATTGGATGATATTCATAAGTATTAGCAATATCATCAACAACTCTACTACATATTTTACCTTTTTCATCAAGTCTCATATATGCATCAGAACAACCTATTGCGACTGCATCATCAATATTAATTCTAAGAGCATTCGCAAGTATATATGACTTTCCATCCTTAACTAGAGTAACTATCCTAAAAGAATTAACTGCATATGGATTTAATTTATCAAGTTCTTTATGTTGAATAATTTCTTCTTCTATTAAATTAAGTTTTTTATTTTTAAGTTCATTATATAATTTTTCTACATCTTTAATATCTTTAACACATATTTTTTCTATACCATGTCCACCAAAATCAGTAGGTGGTTTAGCAAACACATTCTTTTTACCTTTAATAAATGATTTGAAGTCAGAAACACTAGATACTCTTAAATCAATAAAATCTCTCTTAATAAAATCTCTAAATACTTTATTAAATAGTAATTTATCTCTCATAACAGCAATATACTTGTCATTATTTAAATATTTAAGCATCTTATAAAATGATTTAGTTGTCACAAATGTTTTCTTTTGTTCTTCTGTTAAATTAATATAATCTCCTTTCAAGTAATCAGTATAACCAATACCATACTTTAAGAAATTCTTTATCATATCTCTTTTAACATATCCTTTAGTTTTATTATTACGACTTGCGATATCTTGACTTAGCTTGTCAAGTTTCTCAAAATTAATTGCTTTTATTTTATTAAACATCATTGTTTTAAGACTCATTTGTTCCCTCCATTACATACTTTTCTTCATATACTTTTTTATTATTTTTAATATATACTCTTGGTAGATTTTTACCTATATTTACAAGAGTATTATGCATACTAGTATTATTTAACCTTGATATTTGTCCGATTGTTATACCATCTCCTAGTATAGTTACTTCATCTGTAATTTTAACATTATCATCAATTAGTATGCTCATCATACACATAGATATTTCACCTATAACATGATATTTCTTATTATTTATAACTACATATCTATTTATATGATTTATACCAATCCCATCATCATAACCAACTGGGATAGTAGCTATCACTTCATCTTTTTTTGCTTCATATAAAATACCATATCCTACTTTATCACCCTTTTTAATATGTTTAATTTGTATGATATTAGTTTTAAGTTTTAAAGCAGGCTTTAGTTCTATATTAACATCATCATATGTTTTACTTATATTATATTTTTTAATTAAATAGTTATTTCTTATCTTTCTTAATATATCTTTAGGACTATTTGATAATCTTTTAGGTGATATATCATATCCATATAAAATTGTTCCAATTCTAATAGAATTTGCAAAATCAATCTTAGGATGAGAAAGTACTATAAAACTACTACTTAAATGTATCATTGGTATTTTAGATAAATCTATATCATTAGTAATACTTTTAAAATTAGAAACTTGAATGTCAAAGAACTTATCATGTATACCAGGTGTTGCGAAATGAGTAAATAATCCTTCTAATAAAATATTTTTAGAATTATTAATTAAAGTTATTATTTCATTAAACTCTTCTTTATTATTAACACCTAATCTATTCATACCAGTATCTATTTTAATATGAACTTTAATATTTTTATTAGTTTTTTTAATTATATTTTTTAAATAATCAATCTCATGAATAGTAAGAGTTATATTATTATTAATCGCAATATCTAATGAATCAAGTTCAATCTTCTCAACACATAATATACCTATTTCTTTATTATATTTTCTAATATTTAATGCCTCTTCTAATGAAGAAGTTGCAAAATAATTAATACCATTTTTAATCAAATCATTTATTATATACATTCCATGTCCATATGCATTGGATTTAACCATAGCTATATAATATTTATAATCCGGATATTTTTTAATAATGCTTTTTACATTTGATGTTATATTATCAATATTTACTTCCATAAATGTGTTTCTATACATACATTTCACCATATTAATTTTATCATAATTATATTTATTTTAAAAGAAAAGAGGTATATTTTTACGTTATACCTCTAATTTCTCACTAATTTTATCTTTATAAGTTAGAAAAATCTTGATATTTTTATCAATAGAATCTCTATTTACTTGATATGCTTTTTCATGAGTATTATCATGATCACTTATGTGTATTAGATATATATATTTAGTATTCACTCCAATAAAATGATTTAAATACATTGCACAGTCTTCATTAGATAAATGTCCCATGTCCCCTATATTTCTAAGTTTAGTCTTTTGATCTTTAGTACCATTCATTTCCATTTCTACATCATGATTACTTTCAAGTAAATATACTGTTTTATTTTTAAGAACATTATGATATTTAGAATGAATCATACCAGTATCAGCCATATAAACTATACTTAAATTATCATATTCAAAAACAAATCCATATCCTTTTTTATCATGTGAGATTGGTACTTTATCAAATTTAATACCAAGTATATTATCAATTTCATTAAATAAAATTACATCTTTTAATTTATCCCTTTTATCATATTCGAGTAATGTTTCACTTGAAATATATATTTTAGTACTATAAACTCTATTAAATGAATGAATACTTCTTACATGGTCAATATGAGCATGTGTTACGATAATAAAATCAATATCTTCAGGACACACATCTATTTCATATAATCTATCTTTTAATTGCCCAAATGGAAGTCCAGCATCAATTAGAAACTTAACTCCACCTAGTTCAACAAATGTAGAGTTACCACTACTACTGCTGCTTAAAACCACTATTTTCATTTAAACCACCGTGTTTTATTATAACACAATTATTTACTTAATGTACAATTTATTGTTTCTATTTTTTTACATGTATCATTTTCTTTTGTATATCCACTAGGACAAAATTCAGTAGTTACTTTACTTGTAGTTTTAACACACCACATATAAGCTCCACCAACTCCATCTACTTCAGAATACATATAGTCACTACTACTATTACATTTCCAAAATGGTGATGTACTTATACTCAATGCGTGATATTTAGTTTTATAATTAACACATTTTCCTGACTTTGAACTATATCCACTTGGACATGATGTTTTCTTACTTATATTTGTAGTTACTGTCCTTGTACAGGTACTTCCATCAATACTAGGAATACAATTATCAGGACACACATATGGTAATTTCCATTTAGCTTTTAAAATAGTATCTTTTGAAATAATTATATCTTTGGTTGCCTTTTCGTTATTTTCTAATATCCATCCATCAAACACATATCCTTCTTTAACAGGAGGAATTGGCAAAACTATTTTTGCTCCTTTTTCAACAATAATATAATTTATATTGTTTCCACCATCTGTATTAAATGTAATCTTTGATGTTACAGACCCTTCTTTTACATAATAAGCAGTTAAAGTAATGTCACCACTTACAACCATATCATCTGGAATAATATAGCCATCACTATTAATCCATCCTACAAAAACATATCCTTTTTTAATTGGATCAACTGGTAATATTATTTTATTATCTTTACCATTAATAATATCATCAATAGAGTTACCACCATCTGTATTAAATTTAACAGTTACTTTTGTATTATCATTGCTTATCCACGCTGCTTTTAAAGTAGTATTTTTTGTAAGAATAGTATTCTTTGTAATTAATTTATTTTCACTATTCATCCAACCTATAAATGTATACCCTTCTTTAGTAGGTTTATTTGATATATCAAGTACATGTCCTTCCTTAACAGATTCACTATTAATAATAGAACCACCATCAGTATCAAAAGTCACTGTAAAAGATTTAACTTTTAAAAATAAGAAATAAATTAATATCAATATAATGATAACCACTATTAACAAAATAATTAAAATATTCTTTTTATTCTTCATACACACCTCTGTATTTTATAAATCAAATAAACTTAATTGAGAACTTTCACTCATTCCTTTAAATATTCCCATTCCTCTCATTTTGTCAATAAGAGTTTGTGATACTTTGCATCTATTTTGAAAATCTTCTATGCTTATAAATGGTTTTATTTTTGCTTCTTTTTCTATGTTTTTAGCAACTACTTCTCCTAACCCATCTATTGTAATAAAAGGTGGAATTAAAGTATGATCATCTTCTACTCCAAATGTCATTGCTTTTGATTTATATAAGTCAAACTTTTCTACTTTAATTTTTCTTGCTGACATTTCAAGCGCAACATGTAAACTTTCTGATATACCTGCTTCTTTATTAGTAGCATCATATCCTTTATTTTTAATTTCAATTAATCTATTCTTAATAGCGTCATATCCACTAATCATTGATTCTATATCAAAATCAGTTGCCTTAGTTGAGAACCAAGATGCATAGAAATATACTGGCATATGTACTTTATACCATGCTATTCTAAATGCACTTGTAACATAAGCAGCTGCATGAGCTTTTGGAAACATGTATTTTATTTTTTGACAAGAATCTATAAACCATTCTTCAATACCAGCATCTTCCATAGTTTTTTTATGTTCTGCCCAGGTTGTTGGATCTTTTGATGCTTTACCTTTTCTTACAAACTCCATTATTTTAAATGCTTTTATAGGTTTCATTCCTTTATACATTAAATATACCATTATATCATCACGACACCCAATTACTTCTTTAAATGGAACTCTTATATTACCACTAGCATCTGGTGTACATAAATCACGAGCATTTCCTAACCATACATCAGTACCATGAGAAAGTCCTGATATTTTAACAAGTTCAGCAAAAGTAGTTGGTTTAGTTTCTGCGACCATTCCGATTGTAAATGGTGTTCCAAATTCAGGTATTCCAAGAGTACCAGTAGGACACATTATTTCATCATTAGTAACACCTAATGCATCTATTTTAGAGAATATACTCATAGTATCTTTATCATCTAGTGGTACATCTAAAACATTAGTATGACTTAAATCTTGTATAAGTCTTAATTGTGTAGGATCAGAGTGCCCTAAAATATCTAATTTAAGCAAGTCCTCTTCTATTGAATGGTAATCAAAGTGAGTTGTTCTCCATGCAGAGGTTGCATCATCTGCTGGAAATTGAAATGGAGTAAAATCAGATACTTCCATATAATCAGGAACTACTACTATACCTCCTGGATGTTGGCCAGTTGTTCTTTTTACACCAGTACAACCCATCGCTAGTCTTTCTATCTCACAGCTTCTTTTATCAATAATTCCTTTATCTTCATAATAACCACGAACAAATCCATAAGCAGTTTTTTCTGCGACCGTACCAATAGTACCTGCTCTATATACATTATCTACTCCAAATAATACTTTTGTATACTCATGAGCAGATGCTTGATTTAAATCTGAGAAATTAAGGTCAATATCTGGTACTTTATCAGCATTAAATCCTAAGAATGTAGCAAATGGCATATCTTGACCATCTTTTTTCATAGGTTTATTGCACTTTGGACATAATTTATCCGGAAGATCAAATCCACTTGAATAAGTAGCACCAAGAGCATTTCCATCATTATCTTTAAATATGCTTGTTTGACAATTTAAACATCTATAATGAGCAGGAAGTGGATTTACTTCAGTAATGCCCATTAATGTAGCAACAAAACTACTACCAACACTACCTCTTGAACCAACTAAATAACCATCATCGTTAGAGTGTTTAACTAGTCTTTGAGCTATTAAATATATTGTATCAAATCCTCCACCAATAATACCTCCTAGTGTTTTTTTAACTTTACTACCTATAGACTTTTCATCTTTTTCTCCATCTTCTTCTGTCCAATTTTTAACTACATATTCAGTTACTATTTCATTTACTTTATCATAACCTTCTATAATTGTTTTATGTAAATTATCAAATGTTTGATTTAATAGTTCTTCTTCATTAATTTCACTATTTTCTTCTTTTAATTTATTATACCAATAGTTATAAACTATATCTCCATAAAGTTCTTTAGCAATTCTCTCTTCTATATTTCTAGGAAGTGGATCTCCATACCATTCTTTTGCTTTATCATATACAAGTTCAGTAACAACTTTTTTACAATCTAAATAAGTTTTACCATCATCTGATTTAACTCTTGGTGAAAAAGGTATTCCCTTAGTATCAATGATAACTTCTATTTCACTTACCATATCAGCTATTTTATTAGTATTTGTTACTACTATCTCATATGCAAGTTCTTCTCCTAAAAAACTAAAATCATTAAGCATTTCTTTAGTTGTTCTAAAGTGTTGTGAAGGTATTTCTGTTATATTATTTCTAGCAAGAGGATGACGACCGCCTCCTGGTACTTTTTGATGTACTATTATTTCTCTATATATTTTATCTTCCCTTGTAAAATGATGTACATCACCAGTAGCAACTATAATTTTACCAGCATCTTTAGTCGCATCTACTATTTTTCTTATATGACTTTTAAGTTCATATATATTTGAAAAATCCCCAGTTTGTAATAAATGATCATACACCTCAGGTGGTTGTACTTCTACATAATCATAAAAATTAATTATATTTGTTAGTTCTTCTCCATCTTTACTTTTAGCTTCATTAAATACTTCACTTTCATAACATCCACTACCTATAATTAATCCTTCTCTTAATTCATTTAATTTACTTCTTAATATTCTAGGTGTTTTATATAAATATGTTGTATTAGCAAGTGAAATAATTTTAAATAAATTCTTAAGACCAGTTCTATTTAACGCAATAGCATTAAAATGATATGTTCTACCTAACTTATATATATCTTCTTTAGATATTAAGTTCTCAAGTTCATCTATATAATCATAATTTTGACTGGATAGTTTCTTTATCATTTTATTGAATACTAATGCAGTACCTTCAGCATCATAATCAGCTCTATGGTGTGCATCTTCATCAAAATCAACATTATATCTTTTAACTAGTGCTGATAAACTATGTCTAGAGTATCCTCTATCTAACGTTCTTGAAAGTTCTAATGTATCAATAACAGTATTTTTAAATTCACCTAAATCATATTTCTTCATGGACATTTCTATAAATGAAATATCAAATTTAGCATTATGAGCAACCATAGGTAAATCTCCTGCCCAATTCAAAAATCTTTTTGTTACTTCTTCTTCATTATCTGCATCTTTTAACATATCATCAGTTATTTGAGTAAGCTCAGTTATCTTTTTTGGAAGAGGTCTATTAGGATTTATGAACTCATCAAATCTATCTATTATTTGTCCATCTTTAATTTTAACTGCTCCAATTTCAATCATTTGGTCGCCTGCCCCAGCATTAAAACCAGTAGTTTCTGTATCAAATACTACATAAGTACTTTCAAGTAATGGTTCATGTATTGGTCTTACAACTATGTTTACCATATCTTCTACTAAAGTAAGTTCGGTTCCGTAAAGACCTTTAAATTTTTTATTTGGATCGTCCTGTTTTTTATTATAACTTTTTATTAAATTATAGCAAATTGGAAAAGCTTGGCATCCATTATGATCAGTGATTGCAACAGCTTTATATCCCATATCTATTGTTTTTGATATAAGTTCACATGTATGAGCAGATAAATCAAGTTTAACAACCCCATCCATTTGACTCATCATAGTATGAGCATGTAATTCCACTCTTTTAACAGGAGCATCATCTACTATAACATTATTTTCTTTTTTATCATAAGTTTCTATATCATTAATGCCAAACTCATAATCATTACTTCTTGTATTATATTTTACATTACCTTTTAGTTTATACCATTTATCTTTTTTAATTTGACTTAATAAATAGTTATACTCTTCTTCTTTTTTAGTAAATATATTTGCCATTATACTGTCTGTATAATCAGTTAATTTAAGTGTTATAATGTACCATCCACTCTGAGTACTTCTAGAATCTAATCCAAATACTTTAGCAATCAATACTACTTTATCTTCATTAGACATCAAATTCTTTATTTGACTAATTTCTCCACTAATAGGATTACCTTTAATAGTTTGTTTGGTATTTCTATTTTGCACTACTTCTACTGTACTATTTAATTGTTCTTTAAATTTTTTTCTTTCTTCTTCATCTATAGTTGCAGTTACTTCTATTAAATCAAATCCCATATCACTCAAAAATATCTCTATTTTTTCTTTTAGAGATTCAATTTTATCTTTTTCAACATTATTAAGAACAGGTATGTTTATATTACTATTATCAAATTTAATTTTGTCTCTATCAATACATTTAAGCATTGGACATTTAGATAATAATTTATCAAAATAATAATTAAAATATTCTTCAAGATATTTAGTATTATTCTTAACTATAAACTTATATATTACTTTATTAACACCATTTAATGTATTACCACTTTTATATAATTCATCAAATATATTTATTGGAACTAATTCATCACATTCAAGTACTAATCTCATAGTATTAGTTTTTTTTTCTAATAATACTTCTTTTACTGTATAATCTTTAAAATATTGGGTTAAACTATCATTAAAATTTACAGCATTTAAAAATCTTAAAAGTTTTTCATCTTTCATTTAACCTCACCTATACTAATTATAAATAAAATAAAAAATTATATCAATATTTTGACATAACTTTTAATTATTTTTAAGACAATCAGAATATTTATCAAATATAAATTCTTCATCAGTAGAATATTCATAACTTCCAGTGTAATCATATCCACATGCTAAATATGTTTTGACATTATTATAAGCACTATTATTTTTAGAATCACTTTTAGTAAATAAAATCACCCCATCACAAACGCTATCATCAAATTCTATTGGTCCAATATAACTTTCTCTTTTAATTCCTTCATCTACATTCTTATCATCTTGTAAATCACTTAAACATATGTATTTTTCTTGATTAGATTCAGGATTAGTATAACTACTAGGGCAATTATATCCATAAAGAGGATTTTTACAGTGATCTTCAATATATAGATTAGCTGCAGATGTAACACTATTTTCTTGATTTTTCATACCTAATTTACTTGACTCATCTAAATATTTAACTAAATTTGGTACTGCTAGTGATACTAGTATTCCTAATATTGCAATTACTGCTAGTAATTCTATTAATGTAAATCCTTTTTTCATATTATTCACCATACTTATTATATCAAATAAAAATAGACATTTAAAGTCTATTTTATATTTTTCATTTGTGGGAATAAAACTACATCTCTAATAGATGGTTGATTATATATAATCATCATTAGTCTATCTATTCCAAATCCTAAACCAGATATTGGTGGCATACCAGTTTCCATAGCATCCAAGAATCCTTCATCCATATCCATAGTTTCATCATCACCTTGTGATTTAGCTTTTAATTGTTCTTCAAAAGCATGTCTTTGTTCAAATGGATTTACAAGTTCAGAGAATGCTTTACATAATTCAGTACCACTTGCTACTACTTGGAACATATCAACTCTTCTCTTATCATCATCATTTCTTCTAGCAAGAGGTATAAGTACAGCAGGATAATTATAAATAATAGTTGGCTGTACTATATTACATCTAATAGTTTTCTTATATACAAAATCAATAATTTGACTTAATGATTTATAATCTTCTAAATCTTTCATAGTAAATATTTTTTTAGATACAACTACTTTCTTAAGTTCAAGAGGATCTTCTATAGCAAGAAAATCACATCCTAATATTTTTTCCATTTCTTCTACATAATTTATTCTAGGCCACTCATAATCACCAAAGTTAAGTATATTTCCTTGGTATTCTATTTCAGTAGTACCAACAAGTTCTAATAACATGTTTTTAATAAAATCTTTATAGAATTTGATAGTATCTTCAAAATCCCAATATGATACATACCATTCAACTTGAGTAAATTCTTGTAAGTGTTCTGTATCCATTCCTTCATTTCTAAAACATTTAGCAAGCTCATATACTCTATCAAATCCACCAGCAATACATTGTTTTAAATATGTTTCAGGTGCAATTCTCAAATTACAATCTATATCAAGAGCATTATGATGAGTATAGAATGGTTTAGCAGAAGCACCACTAACTGCATTTTGTAAAATTGGTGTTTCTACTTCTAAGAAACCATTTTCTCCTAAATATTTATGAATAAATGCATAAAGTTTACTTCTTCCTAAAAATACTTTTCTAGACTCTTCATTCATTATTAAATCAGTGTATCTTTGTCTATATTTAAGTTCAGTATCTTGAAGCCCATGGAACTTTTCTGGTAGTGGTTTTAATGCTTTACCAAGGAATGTAAGAGTGTGTACTCTTAAAGTTTTTTCTCCTGTTTGAGTAGTAAATATTTCTCCATTGGCTCCAATAAAATCTCCTGAATCAATTAACTTTTTAAAGAATGAATAAACTTCTTCTCCAACTGTATCAATTTTTATTTCAAGTTGCATATCACTTTGTAAATCACGAATTCTTACAAATGATAATTTACCCATCTTTCTCATAAATATTATTCTACCAGCAATACTTACATCAGAAACTCCATCTTCAAGACATCTTGCTTCTTTTAATGTATGAGTTCTTTCAAATTTACTTGGGTATGGATTACATACCTTTCTTATTTCTTCTAATTTTTCTCTTCTTACTATTTCTTGCTCTGAAAGTTTAATTTCCATTAATTTTTCCTCCTTAATTTAGGTTCTACTCTTAAATCATTTATATATTCCATAAATCCATCTAAATAGTCAAAAGATAGTCCTTTATACTCATTATATAATTGTTTTATTATGCCTTTAGCACTTGCTTTATTATCACTAACAATTAAATTAATGTCATTAGTTGTAACTACACCACTGACTAAATACTCTAATTTTTCTCTAATGATTTCTCTATCAAAATTATATGTTTTATCAAGCTCATAATTATCTGATGTTGCTTTTATAATACTATCATCATCATTATTAATTTCAAGTATTATATCTGAAATTAAAAATCTATCTAAATATTCATAAACATCATTAATAAAACTCTCTATATTAATTTTGCCTTCTCTATATAGTCTATTATAATTATCTTTTATTTCGCTGTATTCAGTAGCGCTAAATGAAACTAGACTAGAAAAATATTTATCTAACCCCACTGAATAAATCAAATTACTAATCCACATATCAGTCATTTTTAATAAACCAATAGGTCCTTTAGAAAAAGTTGTTTTATAAGTAGTTGCCTGTTCAATAGTATTATTTGTAAATTCTCTTCTTATACCATATTTTTCAATATCATTATATGACTCTATTGTAGCAAAATGTAATAGTGAATTTTCATTTATTTGTGATAATTCTTTTTCTTTTATGTTCATTTTATTCAAATCCTTTACTAATCTCTTATTTTTATATGTGTCTCTCTTAATTGATGTTCAAATACTTCATTAGGGCTTCCCATTAATGCATCAGCTCCATTAGCTGCCATTGGAAAAGCTACCATTTCACGAATATTATCTTCATCTTTTAAAAGCATAAGTATTCTATCTATACCAGGAGCCATACCAGCATGAGGAGGTGCTCCAAATTGGAAAGCTTGATATAATGATGGGAACTTACTTTCAACAACACTTTCATCATAACCAGCTATTTCAAATGCTTTTTTTAGAATAATCGGATTATAATTTCTCTCACCGCCACTAGCCATCTCAAGACCGTTACACACAAAGTCATATTGACACGCTACTATATCCTTTGGATTCATTGTTTCAAGTGATTTAAGTCCACCATTTGGCATACTAAATGGATTGTGTGTAAAATCCCATTTGCCTTCTTCCTCGTTCCATTCATAGAATGGAAAGTCTACAATAATACAAAATTCATATTTAGATTTATCAATTAAATTTAATTCATCTGCTAATCTAAGTCTTAAATTACCACATAACTTATCAAATTTTTCACTCTTAGTTCCACATATTATTATTAAATAGTTATTGTTTTCTAAAGACATCTTTTCTTTAATTTCTTTAAGTTCAGACTCGCTAAATAACTTAGTCATAGAACCACTAACTTCATCATTTTCTATTTTAATAAATCCAAGAGCAGAAACTCCTAATTCTTTATATTCACTTTCTAATTTCTTAAACCATGAATTAGATTTATCACATAAATCTAGTTTCATACATTTAACTTCTTTATCTTTAAATACAACTGATTCATTATTATTTAGTATTTGAGTTAGATTTTCTATTTCAAATTTAATTCTCAAATCAGGTTTATCACTACCATATTTTTCCATAGCTTCTCTATATGGTATTCTTCTAAATGGAACAGTGCTTACTTCTTTATTTCCAAATTCTTTAAATGTATCATAAAATACTTTTTGTCCAACTTCAAATACATCTTCTTGAGTTGCGAATGACATTTCAAAATCAAGCTGATAAAATTCTCCATAAAGTCTATCTCGTCTTGGATCTTCATCTCTGAAACAAGGCGCAATTTGAAAATATCTATTAAATCCACTACACATTAATAGTTGCTTAAATATTTGTGGTGCTTGTGGTAAAGCATAGAATTTACCTTTATATTTTCTGCTAGGAACAATAAAATCCCTTGCTCCTTCTGGACTAGATGCTGTTAAAATTGGTGTTTGTATCTCAGTAAAGTCCATATTTTTCATAGTTTTACGAATAAAATCAAGTACTTTAGTTCTAAATATAATCCCATCATGTACTTCCTTATTTCTAAGGTCTAAATATCTATATTTAAGTCTAGTCTCTTCACTAGAAGTTTTACTTGAATTAACTTCAAATGGTAATGTTTTATATACATCACCCAGTACTTCCAATGATTTAATTTCAACCTCTATTTCACCAGTTTTCATATTTTTATTAATCATATCATCAGTTCTTTTTTTAACGATACCTGTTACTGTAATTGTACTTTCTCTATTAAGATTTTTATATGTTTCTACATCATTTGAAATTAATTGTACTATACCTTTTTCATCTCTTAAAGTTATAAATATAAGACTCCCTAAATTTCTAATAGTATCAATCCATCCTGCTAGTCTTACTTCTTTATCAACATATTCTTTTGTTACTTCACCGCAATATACATTTCTATATTTGTTTTCCATAATTCCTCCAATATATGAAAAAAAATCTACAACGTAAGAGCGAGGTCGTTCGCGGTGCCATCTTACTTCATAGATTTAATTTCTACCTTTAATATCCATAACGCTGATAAGCGCTTAAACTCAGAAAACTGTCACATTTTTTTCCTCAACGTTTACATGTGTATTATATTACTTAATATTTTGTTTGTCAATTACTTTTAAATTATTTATATAATTTTTCAATTACTAATTCTTTTTGCTCCTTATCTTTTAAATTCAATTCAGTATTTATATCATAAATGGGTAAATCTCTATCAAATTTTTTTAATATTGCATCTATATCATTTATTATAATTTGAATTACTTCTTTTGAAAATTCTTTATCAGGTCCACATAACAAATGAGTTGGAAATGTCACTCCTATTAAATTATCAAGATTTAGTTTATCTTTTACTTGTACTTCATCTGGCATATCAGAATATCTTAATGTCTTACTTTTACCAAGAATTTCCATTTTTCTAAATGCATATCCACTTTTAGTACAAATATCAACAAGTTGTGGTTCTATTACATCTATTCCCTCTTTAGCTATCATTAAAGATAAACTATTTTTGATATATGTATGATATGAATTATATTCATCTACCCCTTTATTTACTATATCTTTTTTATTATAATCACAAAGTGATATATAGTCTCTACCAGTAAATCCACCTTTGTTAAATCTTCTTTGCTTTCTAAGTGAAAGAAGTGCATTACATTTTAAAATTTTATAAAGTACTACTCTAGTACTCACAGAATCATATTCATATCTTGCATTTATTGCATGCATATAAATATCATGTTCCATTTAATAACACCCCTTCCCTTGATTTATCTTATTTTTTTAATTTATTAATATAATTATTTACTCTTTGTGCCCATTTTGGATCACTAGCATAATACGGCCCAATTTCACTGGTTGTTGTTTTACCTTTACTATAATAGCTATTTAATTTGTTAATAGCAAATTTAATTCCTTCTTCAATAGTATTAAACTTTCTATAACTACCACCATTACAAGAAGGACCGCCTTTATTGCCACCAACATTATTACACACTCTTGTAAGATAACTACATGTCCAATAGCAACCCGTTTCTTGAAGCATAACGCCCGTTGCTAAATATGGATCCATTCCTACTTCTAGTGAATAATCAACTATAAATTTACCTTTACCCTTTAATGTTGAATTTAAATATCTATCTAATTTATTAGCTATTTGTTCTTTAGATTCTCCATTAAAATAATTCTTCTTTTCATATAATTCTTTTTTTTCTTTAAATTCATTTATATTTACTTTTATTTGTGTATCTATATATTTAAAATTATTTTCATCTACTTTGTTAGATTGAAATGATATTAAACTAAATATCATTAAAATTATTCTTATCATTTTTTCTCCTTCAAAAATAAGTATTATGTATTATACCATAATTATCACTAAAAAGCAAATTTGAGGAGTTTAGGTATCAAAATAAAAAGACAAAATTACTCTTTTTGTCTTTATTATTTATGTAATTTTAATGTTGGTTCAATACTTTGTTTTCTTCTCATAGAACATAGATTTTTATAAAAATTATTTAGTTCTTCTTCATTTACTTTTATTTTTGATAATATTTTCATTTTATTTTCTTTTATATAGTTAGAAAGCGTACATTTACTAAGCCAACTTGTATTTGAAAGAGAATTTAATTGAGAATCATTAAATCCTATGTCAACGTGTAAATCTGTTTCATTAGCAGTTGTTTCAAAAGTTACTTTGAATAGACCGTCATTTATTACTTGATATTTATCAGCGGCATGAACATCAAATCCATTTAATGTTACATCATATATTTCACTAATAGTTTTTATATCATCTAATCTTTCTAATAATTCATTTTTAAATGATTTTAAAAATGTTTTTGAATATTTAACTATATGAGAATCTTTATCTTTGTCTTCTACATGATCAAAATGAAGTTTATAATTTAGTTCATTATTTTTAGTAAATACTTCTAATACTGTTCTTCTATCAATATTTTTATATTCTGATATTAATAAAAATAACATTCTATTATCTTCTTCTCTCGTACCAGTAAAGTACTGTACTCCAGCAATAAATGGAGATTTTTTACCATCAATTTTGCTAATTTTTTTTAAATTCCTTTTTCCATACCCATGTAAATAATTCATAGATGATATAAATAAATCATCAGAAAGTACTTTGTGTATTGATGTTAAACTTGATACTGCTAACATATACAAATCAAACGCAGATAAGCATTTACATTCACTATTTATTTTTTCATCTATGATGTTTTTTAAATTTTCATATGTCATAAGTTTCTCCTTTTTATTTGTTATTATATAATAATTTTATTTATTAAGAAAGAATTTATTAATTATTTTTAATTCTTCATCCATTTCATATATGTATGGCACTCCGGTTGGAAGTTCTATATTCATTATATCTTCATCACTAATATTTTCTAAATATTTAATTATCGATCTTAAACTATTACCATGAGCAACAACTAAAACATTTTTACCAAGTAATAATTCTTTTTTAATCTCAGATTCATAATATTCTACAGTTCTTTTCATTGTGTCTAATAAACACTCTGTAAGTGGTATATCTTTTTTATTTAAACCTTTGTATTTAATATCATTACCAGGATATCTTTCATCATTAACATCTAATGCAGGTGGTCTTACACTTGCACTACGTCTCCATAAATGTACTTGTTCTTCTCCATATTTTTCTTTAGTTTCATCCTTATTTAGTCCTTGTAAAGCACCATAATGTCTTTCATTTAGTTTATAATTATAATAAACAGGAATATTAAGATTCATTTCTTTTAATACAATATCTAAAGTATCATTAGCTCTTTTCAATACAGATGTAAATGCAATATCAAAAGTATATCCTTTTTCTTTTAATATTTTACCTGCTTCATGTGCTTCTTTTTTACCATCTTTGGTTAATTCTACATCAGTCCATCCAGTAAATTTATTTTCCTTATTCCATACACTTTGTCCATGTCTTAATAAAACTAATTTCATAATTACTCCTATCTTTTTCTTTTTAGTGAAAATTCTTTCCATTTACCACTTGGTAAAAATTCACTAACATCTTCATCATTTTGCTTTCTTCTTAAAAACTCATTCCATTCACTTTCATTTAAAACATTTTTAAAATGATTTTCATAATATTCATACCACATTAAATATTCTTCTGTTAATTTAATATGTTTTCCTTTTTGAGGATTTGGTATTTTAGTACCAAATTTCTTTGTTTTATATATTAAATATTCTAAAGCATACCTATCTTCATTTGAATTAACATCAATATGAGCAATATTGGCCATATTATATTTCCAATATATATTTTCTTTAACAGCGTCTATTTGTAAATATAAATCAATTTCATTTAAATTATCTATTAAATCGGTTCTTTCAATAGAACCTGGGTAAATTCCATATATTTTTTCTTCTTTTTTATTCATTTTTTCCTCCTGATTAATTTAATTATAACATAATATTCACCTTCAAAAACACGTTCATAATAATTAAGTAAATATTAATAATAATCTTTTGTTACTGCTATATCTATATCACTAGTTTTATATTTAATTCCGTGCATAACTATAGAAGCACCACTAATAAATATATATTTTTATTATATCTTCTCTATTCATTATAACCCCTTTAATAATATTATAACATACTTTTTTTAATTGCTAGACAATAACTAACTCCTTTTTGGGCATACATTCTATCATCGGGATTCATATGATTGAATATTTTAAAATAATTATTAGTCATTTCGTTATAATCAAGATGCTCATATATGTATAAGTTATTATCACTAAGTATTTTTTCTATTTCTTTATAGGTATATTTAGACTTCATTTTATTATTAGAAGCAATTGCTAAAGATTCATTACACTTAGAAGTATCACTTTGCTCATAAGTCGGATAATCAAAGATAATACTACTACCATCACAAATAATATTAGATATATTTTTAATCATATTACTAAATTCATCATATGTTAGATAATAACTGATACCAAGTAAACTATTAAATGATATTTTATTCCTATCATAATCACTATTAATAATGCTATTTATCCATTCATCAGTAGTAAAATCACATTTAATATATGTTGCTTTCTTTTGATCATATTCATTTAATCTTTTTAATTTGTCTTCAATCATATTAGGCATATCTATTTCAAATACCTTTATATTATATTTATTTCTATATGCAAAAGTATCATATCCTGATGCATATATTAAATATTCTCTACATCCAAATTTAATTGAATTTAATAAATGTTTCTCACAAAAAACACTTCTTGCTAGTACTGTAGGTGAAAGCCTATTATTAACTATCCATTTTAAAGCATCAGGACCCTTAAAATTCTTATTAAAAAATGATATTCCATTTGCCATATTTTGTGATATTTCATCATATTCTTTTTCATTTAATATTTTATCTGCATAAAAATCACTAAATATTCTACATTTATAATTTTTATAGTGATAACTTTTAACAAAACAACTTATCAAAGCTGTCATATTTCTTTTTTTCATACCTCACCTCATATATTTAATATAACAATTATACAAAATATACAAGTCTTGAAAAAAATACGATTTTATGATAATATATGAATAGAAAGTAGAGAGAAATATTGGTTTTCTCTCTATTATTTTTATATTTTTAATTTTCCACAATTAATATAAGTTTTATTATCAAATTTAAATTTCTTAGTATTAATATCACTAGAAAGTTCATAAATAATTAAATTATAATCTTTAATATTTATTAATAGTTTAGTTTCATTGTTCACTACTAGATAATATGGTGATAAATCACTAACATCTTTTATTAAATAATAATCTCCTCCAGTAAATAAATTGAGTATCTTCTCTATTAAATTTAAATCGTTATAAAATGAAAGTACAAATATTTCACTATTATTAAAATAATCATTAAGTATATCCCTATATGAAGTTAATTTGTTTTTATATTTATTTCTATCGAGTTTAATTTTCATTTTAAGTAGTGGTAACCCATCATTATTCATTAAATTATCTATACTTATATTAAGTACTTTTGATAATTCTTGTAAATTACTCATATCAGGCATTCCTTTATCAGTTTCCCACTTAGTTATTGTTTGTCTCGATACATTCATAATACTTGCCAAATTATCTTGTGATATACACAATCTTTTTCTAATGTTTCTAATTTTTTTTCCAAGTGTCATAACTTTCTCCTCAATATAATTTTATAATTAATCATTTTAAAAATAAAGAGGTTTTATGCTACTTTTAGTAGCAATATTACTTTTTTATAAACTTTTTTAATACAAGTAATATAATTCCGACAAATATACATAAATATCCTATTGGTAACAAAAAGAAATATTCATGTAAAACACCATCAAAATCAATATATTCGTTTGATAAGCATTTTATTATAAAACATATTAATCCACACAACACTAAAAATAATCCAATTATATTAATTATTTTTTGTTTTTTCATAATTATCTCCATCTTTCAAATACTTTCTATCATATATTATATCATATATATATTTTAAAATATATTAAAATTATATTTAATATCAATTAAAAGGTTGAATACAATTTATTTTTTTTAAAAACATAATTTAAATTTAGTCCTTTAATGTTATTTTATATATACACCAATTATTTTTAATATATCATAGGTCTTTTGGAAGACTTATACCAAAAATTACTATTCATTCAATTTTCAATTTTTTCGTTAAATTTTTATCAGTAAACAAATTAAAAAAAGAGTATTTCTACTCTATATATTGTAATTAATTGCTGTTTTTTGAAATTGTTATATACAGACAAATTCAAATAATTAGAAATATACTTACTAATATAAATACTTTACTCAATACAAAAGGACTATTAATCACACAAACTACTCCTATAAATATGGTAAAAATACCTAACAATGTTACTATTTTATATCTTAAAATTTTAGTTACTTTAAGATTATTTATTAAATCTACTATAAACTGTTAGATTGATTAACTTTCTTTCAAACTTAATATATATATAGTATAATATAAAGATAGCAAATCTTATTATAATTTACTCTTGGAATTGTTTAGTTAAATTATGCAAATTCCTTTTTATTATATAGAATTATACTTAAACTACCTATAAAAATACTTATAATAATAGTTATGAAAACATACATAATATTAAATTCATTATTGCATATTAAACTTCTAGTGTCTGCTAATGTGGTTGGTGTTAAATATTTTAACCATTCTAATTTATCACTTAATTTTGTCAATATATCTATCAAATAAAAACCAAAAACTAATCCTATTGATATTGGTAGAGTTTTATTTGTTTTTTTAAAAAACATAGAAATAAATAAACTAATAAAGAATAATATCAATGATGTTAAGTAAGGTGTTATAGAAATCATTAAGATTTGAATAAAATTAATTTCTTCTATTATTGATGCTCCTATTGTATTAATTAATCCTACTATAAGTGTAATTAATAGTATATCAATTATTCCAACAATTATTTTTGTTAAAAGTATTTTTGTTCTTGATATAGGTAATACCGCTAGATATTCTATTGTTCTATCATTTTCTTCTTTTAATACAATACTGGAACCTAATATTGCAGAATAGATACCAATTCCTAATATAACAAATATTAGTCCTTCTGATGTATACCACCCAGAATATTTAGATAAGTCAATAATATCCATATTAAATATTTCTAACATTTCCGGTGAAAATCCTTCTAACATTTCATTAATGTTATTTGATGATGAAATAATACTTGGATATAAAGCAATTATTATTATATATATAATCGAAATTATGCTTGCCCATATTAATAGTGATTTAAAATTATCTTTAAATTCTTTTTTTAATAACATACTGATTCCTCCTACTTATAATACAACATAAATATATCTTCTAAGGATGCTTCTTCTATTAATAGTTTATTTATATTATATTTACTTAGTTCTTGAATAAGTTTATTAATATCATCTTTATATGACAATTGTATTTTTTTATCATCATATGAATACTTATATTTATTTATAAGTTTTTCATCATCTGTATATATTGTTATATAGTAAACTTCATTATTGACCATTTCATCAATGTTTTTTATATCTATCAAATTTCCATCTTTAATAATTCCAATTCTATCAGAAATTTTTTTAACTTCATTTAAATTATGAGAAGAATATAATATAGTATTTCCTTTTTCTTTTTCTTCTTTTAAAATTTTATAAAATTTTTCTTGAATAAGTGGATCAAGTCCACTAGTTGCCTCATCCATTATAATTAATTTAGGATCATGTGCTATTGAAAGAACTATTGCTACTTTTTTTAAATTACCAGTTGATAATTCATTTATCTTTTTTTCTTTATTTATAGATAACTGTTTACATAAATAATTAATTTTTTTACTCATGTCTTTTTTATATATTTTTTGATGAAATTCAAATAATTCAGATATTTTATAATTACCATATAAATTTACTTCGCAAGGTAAATAACCGACACTATCAGTTCTTTTAATTTCACCATCATAATTAATTAATTTCATAATTGAACGAAGAGTAGTTGATTTTCCAGCACCATTTGGACCAATGAAACCAAAGATTTCACCTTCATTTAAAGATAATGATAATTTTTCAACACCTTTCGTTTTTCCATAAAATTTAGATAAATTTTTAATTTCTAATACTTTTTCCATTAAATTAATTTCCTTTCAAATTACTATTTATCTTTCTGACTATATTATATCATAAGTTTCAAATTATTTTCCAGTTTACTTCCGAATAATTTCCGTTTCATTTCCGATTCATATGTATTAAACATTTCTAATTTATAAATGTCACTCATTTATTTAACTACAAAGATTCAAATAAACAAAAAATCACTTTATCAAACAAGTGATTTTCCTTTACAAAACTTGACCTTTTGACAGTTCAAGTGAAACTCTTATGGTGCTGAAAATAGGAATTGAACCCACAACCTACTGATTACGATTCAGTTGCTCTACCTATTGAGCTATTTCAGCATGGTTGCCCCAATAGGATTCGAACCTATGATGCTGGAGTCAGAGTCCAGAGCCTTACCACTTGGCCATGGGGCAATTACTATTTAATTATAATATTTTTTCAAATAAAAAACAATCATAAGATTGTAATTATTCAATTTGGTGGAGCTGAGGAGTAGCGAACTCCTGTCCAAAATTCGTTTCACTTAGTCATCTACAAGTTTAGTTGGTTTTTATACTCAAATAATAATGTAGATTACCAACTTCTCTTATTATTCAAAGTTTGCTCGTTTTTCATTATAAACCACAAACAAATTTATAATATAACTTGCTTTATGACTCCCAACTTTAACCTCGCAAGTAAAGATTAAGTGGAAGCTCCATTTTTACTTAATTAAGCAAAAGCTGGAGAGAATTTGAAATCGTTTCCGATTATTTTATTTTTGCATTTAAAGTATGCCTACTACTTGCAACTAAACAAAACATAATTCTGTCGAATCAATGCAGCCCCATTACGTATAGATTATACCATAATATATGTTATATTTCTAGTATATTGACAAAAATAAACTTATTTCATAAAATAAGATATATGAAATATAGTGGTATTAAAATTTTTGAAATTATTCTTATAAATGCAATAACCTTGTGTAGACTTTTTGGTGCTTTGTTATTACCAATTATCTATCATTTATATGGAATAAACATAGTATCAATATTAACTATATTCTTATTTTTAAGTGATGCGATAGATGGATTTTTAGCGCGAAAACTTGAAATATCAACATTCTTTGGATGTAGTATGGATGCTTTAAGTGATAAAGTATTAAATGCTACCCTATTCATACTCTTAGGTATAGAATATAGATATATGATACCACCTCTAATTGTAGAAATATTAATATTATACACTAGTTACTTAACATATAAACACGGAGGCAATGTTAAATCAACTAAAATTGGTAAAATTAAAACTATTATATTAGATGTTTGTGTTATATTTAGTTTAATACTGCTTAGTATACCTAAATTAAATATAGAAGGTAAAGTTATAAAATATATTATTTCAAATACAGATTTTTATATAATAATATTAAGTTCAATCATAACAATATCTTGTATAGTAGCATTACTTGATTATATAAAGAAATATAAAGAAACAAGGTTTAATCCTAAATATATAAAGATTAAAAAAAGAAAAAAACTTGGTAAATCTTTTAAAGAAATAATAACTAGATCTTTTGATATAAATTATTATAATAAACATAAAGACGAATCTATAATGGATCAATTATATAAATAATTTAATTGGTCTTTTTTATTTAATTAATTTGTGATAGAATATTATAGAGGAAGTGAATTTATGAAGAAAGCTAAAATATTAGGTATTATTTTTATAGCAGTTGTAGGTGCTTTACTTATATATAAATATTGTAAACCACCAGCAACAGTTAAAGTAAATAATAATTTTAATATTGAATATAATTTAGTGGATGAAAATAATGTATTTGTATATAAAGGTATAGATGAAATATTAATAACATTAGATAAAGGAACTGGTATTATATTCTTAGGTTTTCCTGAAAGTAGTTGGTGTCAAAGTTATGTTAAACATTTAAATGAAATTGCTATAGAAAAAAATATTGATATTATTTACTATTATAATTTCAAAGCAATAAGAGATAATAATACAGAAAAATATAAGAAATTAGTAAATAGACTTGATGATTATTTATACTTAGATGATACTGATAATTATAGGTTATATGCTCCTGCTTTAGTGATAGTTAAGGAAGGAAAAATTATTGCATTTGATAATGAGACTTCATTAATGACTAGTCCTATTTTAACAAATGAATATTGGACAGAAGAAAAAATAAATAATTTTAAAACAAAGATTGGTGGATACTTTGATACTTATCTTGTAAATACAATAAATTCTATATAGGAGGGAAATATGATTTGGCAATATATTTTAATATTTGTTATATTAATTATTATATCTTTAGTAATAGTAAGAATTAGGAAAGAAGATTTTCATATTGAAATTAATAAATTAATACAATATTTAGGTGGCAAAGATAATATTATTGATGTTCAAATGAATTTATCTAGACTTAAAGTCACTGTTAAAGACACATCATTAGTTAATAAAGAAGGAATACAAAAACTAGGAGCTAAAGGTATAGTTGAAATAGATAATCAATTAAAAATACTATTTGGGCCTAATTCTAAGCAATTAAAAAAGTATATGATAGACTTAAAATAAGAAATTAATAAAATTTCTTATTTTTTTTACATAAATCGACAAAATTCGACAAATATATTATGATATTATTATAGAGGTGAGTTTATGAAAATTATTGAATTGTTTTTTATTACAAATATTATAGTTTTATTTTTCATAACAGTATATTATGTATTTTTTGAGTTTAAAAATAAATTTAAAAACTATGATAAAAAAATATATT
>JAEDNL010000006.1 GCA_016302505.1 Bacilli bacterium | reverse complement strand
GTGAATTTGATAGATGGGTAAAATTATATTTTAATGGAAACATTGATGATAAAAACAAAAGTATATTAGATTTAACAAACGTAAAAGAAGAATATTTAAAATATCCTAATTTTAGTTATTTAGCAACATTTCTACCTATTGTAAATTTTGATATTGAATTATTAAAAGAATTATTAAGTAAAGAAAGCATAGATGTTAATACAAAAGAGTTTGCTGAGAGATTAGAATTAGCTAAAAATTGGGTAAAAGAATATGGTGCTGATTATCAAGTAAATCTACTTAATGAAAGAAACAATGAATTTTACGAAACACTTAGTGATTTAGAAAAAGAGTGGTTAAGTAAAACTATTGATTTATTAAATGAAGAATTTAAAACAACAGAGGAATTACAAACAGCATTATATAGTGTAGTTAAAGATGGAGTGCTAGCTGATAAGGAATTGAAACAAACACAAAAAAGGTATTTTCAAATTTTATATAATATGCTTTTAGGTAAAGATCAAGGACCAAAACTAGGCTTATTCTTGATGGCAATTGATAAACAAAAAATAACAAATTTACTATAATGAAAAAAATACTAAAAATGTGTAAAAAATTAAACAATGATGAATTTTAGATACGTTTTTAGATACGTTCCGCTAGTGAAGCGGAGTGTAACCAAGTGTAGCCAAGTGCATAAAAGTGCAAATTTAAAGGATAAAATGCTCTAAAGTGGAGCAGGATTGACTATAGTAAAAAGCCATGTGGAAGTGGCAAGAAGTATAAAATGTGCTGTGGTAAATAACTCGTAAAGTCCCATAAATAAAAGGAAAACACGAGTTTTTCTTTTTTGCAAAAAATAGTCAAAATAAGAGCTGGAGTCACTTTTGAGCCATTTTAATTTAAATAATTGGCTATATCTGAAAATAAAGTTTAAAATTATGGTATAATAAAATATATAAAACTTATTTATATTTGAAGATTGGAGTTGAAAATATGTCAGTTAATTATAAAGATATTGATATTTTGCTTGAAAAAATTGGCAGGATGCTTTCAAAATATGAAAATATGCCAGATGATGAAAAAATAAGACAAATGATTTCGGATAAATTGATGTTTGATTCTGAAATGACTGCACAAATAAAAAGTGGATACAATTCATTAATTGAATTAGTTAAAGAATGGGAACATCTTAAGTCACTAAAGGGAGAAAATGCATATTTTGGATATTTAACAATAGAAGCACAAGCAATGATAAAATTATATGAATTACATTGCGATGAGTCTAGAAAAGATTTACAAAGAGCTAGATATAATTTAGAAACAAATAATACAATTTTTAGAATATTAGATTATATTTTAAATGAAAATAACAGTCACGAATCAAATCTTGAACAAAACTCAAAAATATTAAAATTAAATTGTTCTCAATTTATAATTAATTACTATTTTGAAAGAATTAGAGATGAACTTATAGAAGTTATGCAACACGATGTATCAGATGTTTTTAATGAGATGACAAACCTTTGTAATAAATATAGTAATGATTCTAAGATTATTCAATTAATGTATGAAGTTTTAATTGCGAATTATTCAACATTAGAAAAATATACTCCAGAATTAAAAAATCAATCAAGAGCTATTGGCAGTTTTTTAAGAAGCAAAGGTGTTTCTGGTGATAGGGATACAATAAAAAAAGATTCTATATTCATATTATTAAGAAATTGTGCTTCGCATGGAGAATTTTATCCAGATGTAGAACAAGAAATGGTAGAAGCTATAAATACCAACAAAAATAATATTGTAACCAGAAATATTTCATTTGATGAAATTATTAGTTATGCAAAAGATGTTTCAAATTTATTTAATGATGATAAAGTGGGCTTGTTCAGAGAATTATTGTTTTCTAACAATTTAACTGAAACAATAAATACAATTAAGGAAACTAACCGTAATGATGAAATATTAAAGCAATTTGGAGTATTGTTAATGTTTAATCTAATACAATATAATAATGAACAATATTTTATTAGATTATCAGAAAATAGCGAAACAAGAGATTATTTGGATTCTGTAAATATTAAAGAATACTTTTCTTCATCATTTAATAAAGATGAAAAGTCAACATATGACTTTATGGAAGTTATTAAAAATGCTATAGGACACATGAATATTGATTTTGACGGATCGATAATAACTTTTGTTAATAAACTTAAAAATGAGAGTGTAAGTTCGAGCCTTGTGAAAATGTATGACTTCATTTTATCAAGCAGTATTTGCGATTTAGCTATGTCTACTAATTTCTATGTTCGTTTAAGAGCTGAAAAAGCACGAATATTAACAAGTTTATATGAAAATACAAAAATAGTTAGTTATAAAGAAGAATTATATGATATTTATGATTATAAAATTAACGATTATTATAATAATATAAATAATAAAATAAGGAAGTGAGGAGAATTTATGGGAAATGATTATAATAATGTAGATTTACAGGAACAATTTTTAAAAATGTACTTAAAGGATGCGAGTCATGAAGAATTAGTAGAAATTAATAATTTATTAGAACAAAAGCAATTTGATTTAATTTTTAAAAGAGTAGATGAGTATACAAAAAAGATAATTAATAATGTAGATTATAAGCAAGTAGCTCCAGATGGAGGAAGTGGTAGTGGTGGTGAAAATAAGCCATATGAATCAACAGAAAGAGAATTTTCAACTGAAGATATGGATCCACAGACATTTGAATTATATTGTATTTTAGTTTTAATAGATAAATGCCTACAAGAAAAAGATGCAAACAAGAAAAGAATGCTAGAAGAAGAAATAAATAATGCTTTATACTACTATAGATCTCATGAAAGAACAGAGCATAAAAGCTTATAATTGTTAGTTAGATGCCAAGTTGGGTGTGGACAAATATTTATAGTGAAATTAAAAAAGGCTTAGTAAAATAAGGATGTAGATAACATTTTAAATGTGGACATCCTTTTTATATAATTAATGGTATAATATATGAAGGAGTTGATAACGTGACCAAAGATGGTACAAAAATAGTATTAAGTAATGATGAAAACAGATACAAAAAAGATTGTAAAGATTTACCCGAAGTAGACTACGTTAAATATGGAAAAGATTGGGACATGGTATGTTCTAGAGAAGAATATATTAGATTTCATAGTTATATAAAAAGTATTAAACAAAGGTTTCTAAAAGGAAATTTGTCACCACTGGAAAAATTAATTGTTACATATGATATAGTAAGGTGTAAACCATATAATAGAAGTGGTGACGAAAGTTTAGATGGATTACCACATAATGTTGCTTTTGGAAAATACATTAATTGTAGAGGTTATTGCTCATTGATGAAGGAAATATTGACTGGAGAAGGAATAGAACTTGAAAACCAACATTTATATGTTTTTGATAAAGAGGGAAACTTGATAGACCAACATGCACGACTTACTGTTATTTTGGATGATGATAAATATGGAATTCACGGAATTTATACAATTTCTCCAACTGAAGATAGTTACAAGGAAAATTATAAAATAACATTGTCTCCTGATATAAAGCCTACAGATTTGTATTGTTGGTTTTTAAGACCATTTACAGATCCAAGTTTATATCATTCAGATAATTTAGAATATAGATTGTCTCCATTATTAGCGGATGATGATATCAATTTATCAGGGAATGATAGTTTTAAAATTAATGATGAGGAACAATTAATTTATTTGCTCTCTAATTATAGTTTAGATAAACTATCAATTATGAATGACATAACTTTTGATGGACTTTTAAGTAAAATTCCACAAGAAAAATTATTAGATTATGTGAATGTTGAATGTATTGATATTAATACTTTAATGAAAGCAATATCAAATGTAAGATTATATCAAGGATATAATATAGAACATATTAAAGATGAAATAGATAGAATTTATAATATTAATGAGCCATTCTATTATTCTAAGCAAGAAAATATAGTAAAAAACTAGTAATAAAAAATATAATTGAAAAAAGTTAATTTTTGAATTTTAGATATCTTTTTATATAAATTCTGTATAAGCATCTAAAATGCATCTATATCTTCTTTTTGAGATAATGATACAAAATTTTTATTGTTAAACATTACAATATTTCCTTTATTTATTTTGGCTAAGTGAAAAAGTATACACAATATTGTGGTAAGTAGTGCTGACTATTGGGTTTGTGTAATTCTTCTCTACCTAATATTGATAAAACTTAAGTATATAAAGATGTGGAAAAATAAAAAATTATGGTATTATTTAATTCCTACATTCAGAGTAAAATGAAAACATTTCCGCTGAATTGTCGTTATCAAAATTAAGTAAAATAAAAGGATGGCACCGTCTTAATGACTCCTTATGTGCTATCCTTTTTTTTATGAAATGCACCCTTTAAAGTAGACATCAATTAGAAACCTGTTTACAAAAACATGATAGAATACACTTCCAAAAGGGGGGAAATCTATATTATCTCAAATATTATTATATCTATATTATTTGCATTAGGGCATTTACCTAATACTGCGATGACAATGGGATTAAGTGTTTGGGTTATAATTAGATGTATGTTATTAAATGTAATATTTGGTTTAATATTTGGTTATATATATAGAAAATATGGAATTGTATATTCTATTATAACTCATTCATTAACTCATATTGTTTCTAAGTTTATATGGTTAGTCTTTATATAAAATGTAAAGATTTATAAATTATAAACTTTTTAATTGAATTAATGATATAATTATATTGTGATGGTGATGAATAATATTTTTTATAAAAAAAGTAATCTTGAAATTGATAATATAGATATTGTATCGTATGTAATTGTATTTTTATCAGCTTTTTGTTTGTTTCTTGGTTTTAAGACATTATTTAAAGTTATGAGTGTAGTTCTTTTTTGTATATTTGCATATCAAATATATTTAAAAAATAAGGGTGATGGTAAAACATATTTAAAAGACATAGTCATTTATTATAATAATGAATTATATATAGTTTTAGTGAATATAAAAAATATTTTATTAATAGAAGGATTCTTTTTGATAATTTTATATTTTCTAAATCTTGAATTAATAGGTTGGTATATGATAGCTTTGCTAATTACTTTTTATGAAATTAATGAATATTTAAAAAGAAAGAGACTTAATGAATTTATTAATAATTTTGATATTGAAAAGAGTTTTAGTAATTCTAAATATTCAATATATAGAATAGATAGTGTATTAAAAATAAATGATTATTATAGAATAAACTATGGGAATTTTGAAAGAGAATATTATATACTAGATGAATATAATGGAATAATAAATTTTTTGAATAATATGAGTGTAGGAGGATATAATGAAGAAAAAGAGAATATTAATAATTAGTGTAATTATGTTAATTTTTATAATATTTTTCACATTAATAATAATATCTAATAAAACAAATGAAAAAAGAATTAATTTATCTATTACTATGAATAGTAAAATTAGTGATATTGTATATGATGAAAATAAAATAAACATATATATGTTTTGGGGAGATGGTTGTCCACATTGTGAAGAAGAATGGAAATTTTTAAAAAGAATTGCGCCTAAATATTATGAAAATATTAATGTATATGGGTTTGAGGTGTGGAATCATGATTCCAATGTTAAAATAATGGAAGAATTTAAAAATAAACTTGGTATTACTGATGATATAGGAATTCCTTTTATGGTTATAGGTGATAAATATTTTATTGGTTATGATGAGGCATACGATAAAGAAATTATTAATGAAATTAAAAATAATTATAAAGATAGTAAAGATATATATTTAGATAAGAACCTTTAAAAGTTCTTTTTTATTTGATATAATTTGTATATGGAAAAAGAAATTATTAAAAAATTAAATGATTATAAAGAAATATTAAAAGATATTGAAAATAAACTAGATATATCTAACAAGCAAAAGAGACTGGATGAATTAAATAAAATAATGAATAGTCCTGATTTTTGGAATGATATTAATGCTACTAAGGATATAATAAATGAAGCTAAATCACTTAGAAAAATTATAGATGAATATTCTGTTATAAATGATAATATTAATACATTAACTGAAATGATTGATATAGATATAGAATATGTAGAAAGTGAAATATTAAAATTAGATAAAGATATTGAAAGTCTTAGGGTATCTACTTTATTATCAGGAGAATTTGATTCATCTTCTTGTTATATAGAGATACATTCTGGTGCTGGTGGTACTGAGAGTAATGATTGGGCGAATATGTTATATAGAATGTATATTAAATATTTTGAGAAACATAATTATTCATATGATGAAATAAGTAGACAAGAAGGTGAAGAAGTTGGTATTAAAGGAGTAACATTACTTGTTAAAGGTTATTATCCATTTGGATATTTTAAAGGTGAGACTGGTGTTCATCGTTTAGTTAGAATAAGTCCTTTTGATAGTAATTCTAGAAGACATACATCTTTTGCTAGTGTATTAGTAACTCCACAAATTAATAAAAACTTAGACATTGAAATTAATGAAAGTGATTTAAGAATTGATGTATATAGATCTAGTGGGTGTGGTGGTCAAGGTGTTAATACTACTGATTCTGCGGTTAGAATTACGCATATACCAACTGGTATAGTAACATCATGTCAATTAGAAAGAAGCCAAATTCAAAATAAACAAAGAGCATTAGAGATGCTTAAAAATAAATTGTATATTTTAAAATTAAATGAATTTAATGAAAAGCTTAAAGAGCTTAAAGGAAATGTTATGGACGTTAATTTTGGCAGTGCGATAAGAAGTTATGTAATGTGTCCATATACATTAGTAAAAGATACAAGAACAAATTATGAAACATCTAATGTTGAACAAGTATTAGATGGTGATATAGAAGAGTTTTTACTTGCGTATTTGAGAAGAGTGTAAAAACTTTTTTATTTTACACCTTTTGTGAAATTAAAATGTAAATGTAGAAAATTAAATTATGATTTGTTATAATTATAATGGAGAAGAATATTATGTGGTTATTTAGAAGAAAGAATAATGAAAAAATTCAAAGGATAGTATTAAAGAAAGAACAAGCTACCAGAAGCTTACTTTTAGTTGCTGGTTGTTTTATTTCAGCATTATCATTTAATTTGTTTTTTGTACCTAATAATTTTATTTCAGGCGGATTTGGAGGTATTGGTATACTTCTTAATAAGTTATTTGGTATTAATGTTAGCTTAGTTATTTTAATAGCTAATTTAATTTGTATAACGGCTAGTTTTTTTACACTTGGTTTTAAAGATTCGTTAATGAGTGCTGTTGGTGCTATGATATATACATTATTTTTATATGCTACTGAAGGGATACCACGTTTGATTAATTTTTCCTTTGATAACATTCTTCTTTATGTACTTGCTGCTGGTGTATGTGGTGGATTCGGAGAGAGTTTAGTCTATAAAGCTGGTTTTAATACTGGTGGAAATAGTATACTTGCATTAATAATTCAAAAATATAAAAAGATGCCTCTTGGTAAAATACTTAGATGTATTGCAGTTGTTATAATTGGAACAGGTGGTATTGTGTTTGGATATACATCTATTATGTATGGTATTATTATTTCGTTTATTTCGACTTATATTGTTGATAAGATGTTAATTGGAATAAGTGATTCTAAAATGTTTTATATTCAAACTAGTAAAGAGGATGAAGTTGTTGCTTTTATTCTTGATATCATTGAAAGTGGGGTTACTGAATTATATAGTAAAGGAGCATAT
Source organism: Bacilli bacterium (assembly GCA_016302505.1). Taxonomy (GTDB): domain Bacteria; phylum Bacillota_I; class Bacilli_A; order RF39; family UBA660; genus CAG-1000. Next base: position 27,506 of record JAEDNL010000006.1, on the reverse strand, counting down.
ACAAATAAAAAACAAAAAATACTTATGTGTGTTGTTCCAACTGAAAAATATTCATTTTTAAAAAGTGCGATTAAAGAAATAGATGAGTCTGCTTTTATAGTCGTAAGTGATTGTTATGAAGTACTTGGTGGTACTAAAAAGGAAAGAATTGTATTTTAAATTGTAAATAAAATATACTATAATATTTATAGGAGGAGTTATGCAATTAATAGAATTAAGAGATGTTAGTAAGAGATATCCTAATGGAGTGACTGCTTTATGTGATGTTAATTTGCAAATATCAAAAGGTGAGTTTGTGTTTATAATTGGTGAGTCTGGAAGTGGTAAATCTACATTGATTAAACTATTATACAGACAGGAAAAACCAACTAAAGGAGATGTATATGTTGGTGGAGTTAATGTTTCTAAATTAAAAAATAGAAAAGTTTATAAAATAAGAAGAAAATTAGGAATAGTATTTCAAGATTATAAATTATTACCTAAAAAGACTGTATATGAAAATGTTGCTTTTGCACTTGAGATATATGGTTATAAAGAATCAGATATTAGGAAAAAAGTTATAAAGGCTGTTGAGCAAGTTGGTCTTAAAGACAAATTAAGAAGTTTTCCTGATGAATTATCTGGTGGTGAACAACAAAGAGTTTCTATAGCTCGTGCAATAGTTAATGAGCCTAAAGTTCTTATTTGTGATGAACCTACTGGTAATTTAGATCCAAATACTTCTATGGAAATTATGAAAGTAATTGAAAATATTAATAAAGACTTAGGTACTACAATTATAATGGCAACACATGACAAAGATATTGTTAATAAAATGAAAAAGAGAGTAATTGTAGTAGGAAAAGGTTTAATAACTAAAGATAGTGAGAAAGGAAAGTATAAGAGTGAAGGCATTTAGAATATTAGGAAAAAATATAGATGAGTCATTCAAGGGAGTTTTTCGTAACTTTTCTTTATCATTAGCTAGTATAGCTTGTATAACTATTACTCTTGTATTAGTAGGTTTTAGTATTTTACTTTCATATAATGTTAATCATTTTACTAAATCAATAGAAAGTGATATGACTATTGTTGTGTTTATTGATAGAAAAGTTACTAATTTAGAGTTATCTAAAATTAGAAGTGAACTTGATAAACTTAGTAACGTTAAGGAAATAAAATTTAATTCAAAAGAGTCTATTAGAAAGGATATGCAAGGTGAATCAGAAATATTTAATAGTATAATGTCTGAGTATACTGAGGAAACTAATCCTTTACAAGATACATATTTAGTTAAAGTAGATGATATAAATAAAATAGGAGATACTGCTAATGATATTAAAAAAATAGATAAAGTAGCTTTAGTAAAATATGGGGAAGGTTCTGTAGAAGAATTAGTTAAAATATTTAATATAGTTAAAAAAATATCTTATATAGTTGTTATATCATTAATATTAGTTACTGCATTTTTAATTAGTAATACTATTAAAATTACTATTCAATCAAGAAGAAGAGAAATCGAAATAAGAAGACTTGTAGGAGCTAGTAATTCATTTATTAGACAGCCATTCTTTTTTGAAGGAATTATACTGGGAATATTGGGTTCAATTTTACCAATTGTTATTTGTTGTTATGGATACAAGTATTTATATGATAAATTAGGAGGGCAATTATTTACTGCTATAATTAAACTTGCGACACCTAGTAGTATAGTATATAAAGTCATGATTGTTATAGTAGCAGTAGCAGTAGTTGTTGGTGCTTTTGGTAGTTTTAGAGCAGTAAGGAAATATTTGAAAGTATGATGAGAAATGGTATTAAAATAGTTTGTTGTGTTTTGTCTTTCTTTATATTTACTAATTGTATTAATGCGATATCTCTTAAGGATTATAGAATTCAATATGAAAAAGATTTAGCCAAATATAATAGTTCAAATAATAAGCAAAATGAAGCTAAAAATAAAATAAATGATCTTCAAAATGATATAGGTAATGTTAGTAATAATATAGATAAATATCAAAAAGAAATAGATGAATCTAAGGATAAAATAGAACAATTGAATAAAGAAATTGAAGTAAAGAAAAAAGAAATAAATAATTTACTTTCTTTTATGCAAGTATCTGATGGTGATAATGTTTATTTAGAATATATATTTGGAGCTAGTTCATTTACTGATTTTATATATCGATCTGCGATTGTTGAACAACTTACAAAATATAATGATGAACTTGTTGATGATATGCATAAAAAAATAGAAGAAAATAAAGAACTTCAAAAGAAACTTGCACAGCAAATAGAGGATTCTGAAAAAGAAATGGATAAATTAAATAGTCTTCTTAATAGTGCGAATGTTTCATTAAGTGAACTTATTGATGCGCATGAAGACATAGAAGAGGATATGGAAGCTAGTAAAAAGCAATATGAATATTTTAAAAAAGAATTTAAAAATAACGGTTGTAGTGAAAATACAGATATAAATGTATGTTTAAAGGTTCCTACTTCAACAGGATTTATAAGACCACTTGTTAAGGCAACTGTTACAAGTGAATTTGGTATGAGATATCATCCAACTCAGAAAGTGTGGAAATTACATAGTGGTATAGATTTAGGTGTTCCGATGGGTACTAATGTGTATCCTGCTGCTAATGGTGTTGTTACTAAAATTGCTAGAGTTAAATATCCAGAGAAAAAGGATTCTAGTTGTGGTGGTAATAAAATATATATAAAACACATGGTGAATGGTAAAGAATATGTTACTATATATATGCATGTGCATACAATAAAAGTAGACCTTGGTGATTATGTTACTGTTAATACAGTAATAGCAGGAAGTGGTGGGGGAGAAAGTTATGATTATTGTACAACTGGACCTCATTTACATTTTTCAATAATGAAAGGTAGTAGTTACGTTAATCCAAGAAATTATATATCGTTCCCGGCTAAAAATAAAAGGTTTACTTCAAGATATTAAGATATATTAATTTATATCTTTTTATTTGTATTTTTTATTATTTTAAATTATAATTATCTTGGTGATTTGTATGTCTTTTACAAGTAAAATTAAAACTGAAATAAGTAATGATGTGTATGGTTTGTCTGAAAATATGGCTGAATTATCAGCGATACTTAATATATCTGTTAAAATAGATAATGATAAATTTGAAATCTACACTGAAAATGTTAGTGTTGCCAAAAGAATATATAAACTATTAAAAGAGATATATCATATAGAAGTTAAAATTAATCCCGGAGAGGTTAATACTCTTAGGGGTAATAAATTAATAGTATTAATAGTAAAAGATAAAGTTAATTTAATACTTAATGATTTATGCATAATAAAAGACAATGAAAGAATATATGTTCCTTCATTATATTTAATAGATGAACTTAAGGATAAGCAATCTTATTTAAGAGGTGTCTTTTTGATGTGTGGTAGTATTAATGATCCTAAGACTAGTAGATATCATTGTGAATTTGTTATAACTAATTATGATACTGCTTTTTATGTTAATAACTTGTTAAATGAGATGAATTTTAAGAGTAAGCTAATCAAAAGAGATAAAAACTATATGGTATATATTAAAGAAGCTGAGAAAATAAGTGATTTTATAAAAATGCTTAATGCAACTAATGCTCTTTTCTATTATGAAGATATTAGAATATATAGAGATCATAAAAATATGACTAATCGTCTTAATAATTGTGAGCAAGCTAATGTTGATAAGAGTATTAAAGCATCCAATGAACAATTGAAATTAATAGACAAACTAAAAAGTTTAATAGATATTGATCTTCTTGATGATAGAATTAAAGAAATTTGCTTTTATAAAGAAAAATATCCTGAGAGTTCTATGGCTGAGCTTGCACAAATAATAAGTAGTGAAACTGAAAAGACTATTAGTAAAAGCTGTGTTAACCATAGGTTTAGAAAAATAAAAGAAATAATAGATAATATTGGTGGTTAAATAATATTATCTATTATTCCATAGTCAAGTGCTTCTTTTGCATTTAAATAGTAATCTCTTTCTGTATCTTTTTTAATTTTTGAAAGAGATTTTTTTGTGTTTTTTGATAATATTGTATTTATTTTATCTTTTAATTTTAATATTCTTTCTGCAGCGATTTTAATTTCAGTTGCTTGACCATTTATTCCACCTATTGGTTGATGTATCATTATCTCAGTGTTTTTTAATGCAGATCTTTTTCCTTTTGTTCCGCTTGAAAGTAAGAAAGCTGCCATAGATGCACACATTCCGATACCTATAGTTACAATATCACTTTTTACATAGTTCATTGTATCGTATATTGCAAATCCTGATGTAATACTTCCGCCTGGTGAGTTTATATAAATATAAATATCATCATTATTTAAAGAGTCTAAATATAATAACTCACTTGTTATGATATTTGCTGTTTTATCTGTAATTTCTCCTTCTATAAAAATAATTCTTTCTAATAATAATTTTGAATATAAATCAAATACTTTTTCACTTCCATCATATTTTTCTATTATATATGGTATATGCATTATATTCCTCCTAATTATATTTTAATAAAATGTTGAATTAATATTCACAAAATAATGAATTTTTGATATGATATTAATATCATAATAATAATAAGAGGTTGATAGTTGTGAATAATAAAGTTAAGTTATCATTTGAGGATGGCAGTATACTTGAAGTTGATAGGGGAACTGAAGTTAAAGAAGTTCTTAAATTAATAAATCAAAATGATCAAATTATAGCGCTTAGAATTAATGGAGTTTGTGTTGCGACTAATTTTGAGATTGTTGAAGATAGTGATGTAAAGTATATAAGAATTAGTGATAGAATTGGTAGACAAATATACATAAAAGGTCTTAAATATGTGTATATTTTAGCAGTTAAAGAACTTTATGGTGATAGTGCCATTGTAAACATTAAACATTCTATTGATAAATCTATTTATAGTGAAATTAAAATTAATAAGAAAGTTGATGTCTCTGTAGTTAAAGCAATAAAGAAAAAAATGAAAGAAATTATTGCTAGTGATATGGAAATTAAACATATAAGTGTTTCTAAGAGTGATGCGATTGATTATGTAAATAGTATTAATGAGACTGAAAAGGCATTAAATTATAAATATATGACTAATGATTCAGTTACTATGTATGAACTAGGAGACATATACAATTATTTTTATTTTCTTATGCCTGCGAGTACTAAAATATTAAGTAGATTTGATTTAAATTATGTAGCTCCCAATGGAATAGCAATAAGTTATCCAATTGAAAATAGTTTACCTGCATACACTCCTTCACCACTTGTTATGAATGCTTTTACAACATATGAAAAGAAGTTATCTTCAATGGGTGTTAGATACGCGCCTGATATTAATAAAATCATAACAGATGGAAAGATAGCTGATTTTATTCAAACTAATGAAATATTATATAATCAGAATATGGAAACTTTAGCTACTAAAATAGCTAATAATAAAAATATTAAAGTTGTTTTTATATCTGGTCCTTCTTCTAGTGGTAAGACAACAACTTCTAAAAAGTTGGCTTTATATTTAAAATCTAAAGGAAAGGATACCTTTGTAATATCTACTGATGATTACTTTGTTGAAAGAAAAGATACTCCAAGAAAAGAAGATGGCAGTTATGAATATGAAATTATTGATGCAATAGATATGAAATTATTTAATTCACAACTTAAAAGTTTATTAAATGGAAAAGAAATTTTGATGCCTAAGTATAACTTTATTACTGGTGAGAAAGAATATAAAGGTAAACCTGTAAGTCTTAATGAAAATCAAATTATAATAGTTGAGGGACTTCATGCGATTAATGAAAAGTTAAATTCATCAATTGATTCTAAAAATAAATTAAAGGTATACATTAGTCCTTTTACACCAATTGGACTAGATAGGCACAATCATATTTCAACAATAGATATCAGATTTATAAGAAGAATGGTTAGAGACTATCAACACAGGGGTTATTCAGCTGAGGATACATTAAATGCTTGGATGGGTATGAGAAAAAGCGAAGAAAAGTATGTATATCCATATCAAAGAACAGCTGATATTATATTAAATACTTCTCTTGCTTATGAAATAGGTGTTTTAAGAACATATGCTGAACCTCTTTTATACTCAATTAGTTCTGATTCAGTATACTATGAAGAAGCAGTGAGAGTGTTAAATTTCTTAAAGTGTTTTTTAAATATACCGAGTGAATTTGTACCTCAAACAAGTGTATTAAGAGAATTTATAGGAAATAGTTATTTTGAATAGGAGATGAAATTATGTTAAGAGTAGCAATTAATGGTTTTGGTAGAATAGGTAGAACAGCTTTGAGATTACTTGAAAATGATAAAGAAATAGAGGTAGTGGCAATAAATGATTTAACAGATCCAGTACAACTTGCATATCTTTATAAATATGATTCAGTTCATAGAACAAATAAGAGTAAAATATCTTTTGATTCTGATGAATTGTTTGTAAAGAATAAAAGAATTAAGGTATTTGCTGAGATGGACCCATCTAAATTACCATGGAAAGAATTAAATATTGATATAGTACTTGAATGTACTGGTGTATTTACATCTAAGGAAAAGTGTCAAGCTCATTTGGATGCTGGGGCTAAACATGTTATTATAAGTGCTCCTGCTAAGGATGAAGTTAAAACAATAGTATATGGAGTTAATCATGAGATTTTAGATAAATCTGATGAAGTTATAAGTGCAGCTAGTTGTACTACTAATTGTCTTGCTCCAGTACTTAAATTAATAAACGATAAATTTGTAATTAAAGAAGGTTTTATGACTACAGTACATGCTATTACAAATGATCAAGAAACATTGGATATATCTCATAAAAAAGGTATTATGGCAAGGCGTGGAAGAGCAGCATCATTAAATATTATACCTACATCTACTGGAGCTGCATCTCAAATAGGAAAAGTTATTCCAAGTTTAAATGGAAAAATGGATGGTATTGCATTTAGAGTTCCAGTAGGAGATGGAAGTGTAATAGATGTGACTTTAGAATTAGAAAAAAGTGTTAGTAGAGATGCTGTTAATAATATGTTTAAATCTAATCAAAGTAAATGTTTAAAATATACAGAAGATCCTATAGTTAGCTCAGATATTATAGGTGAAGAGGTTGGCGCTACTGTTGATGGTCTTTTAACAAACATAGTTGAAAGTGATGGAAAACAATTATTAAAAGTAGTAGCATGGTATGATAATGAAGTTGGATATACTGCACAAATGATAAGAACAATGAAGTTATTCATGTAAAAACTAATTGTTCTTTTTTTAATTTAAAAATGTAAACTTTTGTCCAATTTGCTGAAATATATTATTTAATGTTATATAATTTTTATATAAGGAGAATTGTATGTGTGGAATAATAGGTTATGTTGGAAAAAAGAATGTAGGTAGTGTTATTATACATGGTCTTGAAGCTGTTGAATACCGTGGGTATGATTCTGCTGGTATTAGTGTTCTTGATAATAATAAAATTAGAACAATTAAATCTATTGGCAAAATAGAAAATTTAAAGAAAAAACTAAAAAAGACTGATTTAAATAATTCTATATGTGGTATAGGACATACTAGATGGGCAACTCATGGTGAGGTTAGTGAATTAAATGCTCACCCACAAGTTGTTAACAGAGTAAGTGTGGTACATAATGGAATAATTGAGAATTATAAAGAAATAGAAAGAGAACTTAAAGATAAGTATAGCTTTAAATCAGAAACCGATACTGAAAGGATTGCTGCATTAATAGATTCTTTTTATGATGGGACTAATCAAGTTGAAGCTATAGATAAAGCAATTCATAAATTATCGGGTAGTTATGCGATAGGAGTTATATTTGATGGGGTGCCTAAAATCTATGGTGTTAGAAAAGATGCTCCACTAATATTAGGTATAGGTTCTAAAGAACATTTTATTGCTAGTGATATTAGTGCAATAATAGATTATACAAATAAGTATATATATTTAGATGATAATGAAATAGTAGAGGCAGACAAGGATTTTAACATTTATTATGATAGAATAATAATAAATAAAAAAATAGAAACTGCTAAGTGGGATATGGAAACCGCTAATAAAAATGGTTATGATCATTATATGCTTAAAGAAATTAATGAGCAAGAAGAACTATCTAAAAAATTATATTCTAAATATATTCCTAATGATAAATTTTCTGATTTAATAATTGATTTAACTAAATATAAAAGAATAGATTTTGTGGCTTGTGGTAGTGCATATAATGCATCATTAATTGCTAAATATTTTGCTGATAAGTATTGTGCCTCTAAAGATTTTTATGTAAATTGTTATGCTGCTAGTGAATATAGATATACTAATCATTATTTTGATAAAGATGTTTTAGTTGTGCTTATATCACAAAGTGGTGAGACAGCTGATACTCTTGCTGTACTTAGAATGTGTAATAGTAAAGAAATAGATACATTAGCTATAGTTAATGTAGTATCTTCAACAATCGCTCGTGAGGCTAAGTTTGTTATGCCTATGCTTGCCGGCCCTGAAATATGTGTCGCAACTACTAAAGGATATTTTTCTCAAAGTTATTTATGTAGTTTACTTATGCTTAAATATATGTATTCTAAGCGAATTATAAAAAAAGATGAAGTACTTAGAATATTTGAAGAATTTAAAAAATTACCTCAATTAATTAAAAAAGTCATAACAAATCCTATGTATAAAACTATTGCTAAATCAATATATAAAAATAGCGATATATATTATATAGGACGTGGTATTGATATATATAGTTGTTATGAAGCTAGTTTAAAACTTAAAGAGATATCATATATTCATAGTGAGTGTTTCGCAGCTGGTGAATTAAAGCATGGTCCTATTGCGTTATTATCTAAAAATACTCCAGTAATAGCATTAATGACTGAATTTTCAGTATATGAAAAAACATTAAGTAATGTACTTGAGGCTAAAAGTCGTAAGGCTAAGATTATTATTATTAGAAAAGAATCTATAAATATTGATAAAAATGTTGCGGATGCTGAAATAGTTATTCCTTTAACAAGTGAATATATTCAAAACTTACTTCTTATGGTATCATGTCAATTGCTTGCATATGAGGTTGCTAAACTTAGAAAGTGTGATATTGATAAACCGAGAAATCTTGCTAAATCAGTAACTGTTGAATAAAGTGTAAAGTTTTAAAATATATGTAATATTTTATAGAAAAAAAACTCTTATTATTATATAATTATAATAGGAGTTTTATTATGAAATTTAATATTAGAAAATTTAAGAACAATGTATTATTTTTTGTAATTAGTGGACTTTTATTAGTTATTTTTATACTACTTGGTTTATTTAAGGACAACAGTAGTAATTCACTTAAAAAGAAGGAACTTGACGACAAAGAAACATCAATTAATTCACTTGTTATTAATGAAGTTATGACTGGAAATAATGGTACTATTGCAGCTAGCAATGGTGAAATATATGACTATTTAGAATTATATAATGGTAGTGATAAGGATATTGAACTTAAAGATTATGGTCTTGGTGATGAAAATAATAAAGTTAAATGGGTTTTTCCTAAAATCACAATAAATGCTAAATCCTATTTAGTTATATTTTTAAGTGGTAAGAAATTAGATGGACTTAATGCATCTTTTAAACTTAAATCTAGTGGCGGTGAGGTTATTTCATTATTTAGACCAAATGGTAAAGTTATTGATGCTGTTAAAACAGTTTCTCTTGATTCTAATAGTGTTATGGCAAGAGATGATAAGGGCTCTTGGGTTATAGAAATACCTACACCTGGTTTTGCTAATAATATAAGTGGTCATGAAGAATTTTTAAAATCAATAATGATTGATGGAGAATCTGATTTAAAAATTAATGAAATACTTGCTAATAATGAGGGTAACTTTAAAAATAAAAATGGTGACTATAGTGGATATATTGAAATAATAAACACATCAGATAAAAATATTAATTTAGAAAATTATAGTTTATCAAATGATATTGACTGCAGTTTTAAATGGCAATTTCCAAAAAAAGTAATTTCGCCTAATGAAATAGTAGTTGTATATACTAGTGGTATAAGCAATAAGCAAAGTGAATTAAGTACAGGATTTAAATTAAAAAATAAAAATGGTTATGCAGTTCTTTCTAATAATAAAGGTAAGGTAATTGAAAGAGTTGAATATAAAAATTTAGGAAATGGTATGGCTTATATTAGAACTGAAACGGGCTTTGTGCAAAGTTCTAGTATAACTCCTGGATATCCTAATACTGCTGATGGTCAAATGAAGTTTCAAAATGAATATTTTAAGTTACCTAAAGATTTAATTATTAATGAAGCAATGAATTCTAATTATCAATATCTACCTCAAAATGGTGGTAATTATTATGATTGGATTGAATTATATAATAATACTAATAAAACTATTAAATTAAGTGATTATTGTTTAACTACAAGTACCAATTCTATTTGTGAATTTAAATTACCAAAAGTCGAACTAAAAAAAGGCGAATACTATATAGTAATGGCATCAGGAGAAACTAATCTTACTAATGATTCTTATGTACATGTTCCATTTAAAATATCAAGTGTTGAAGGATTGTATTTAACAAAAAATGGAGAAATAATTGATACATTATTTATTTCAGAAGTACCTACTGGGTATTCAATTGGTAAAAATGATAATGGTATATATTACTTTAGTAAGCCAACACCAAAAGCAAAAAATTCAAGTGGCTCAATGAGTATTTCGTATTTGCCAACTGCTAGCAAAGAAAGTGGTATATATAATACAGATTCTATTGAGGTTGCATTAACTGGTGGAGATAAAATATATTATACATTAGATGGTTCAGTTCCAACAACTTCTTCAAAAGTATACAGTAGTCCTCTAACTATAAAGAAGACTACTGTTTTAAGAATAATGAGTAAAGATAGTGGTAAACTTCAAAGTGCGACTAATACTTATAGCTATATAATGAATGAAAAACATAAAATAAATGTAATGTCAATTTCTATTAATAAAAATGCATTTTCTAATGTAAATACACATACATCTTTAAATAGTAATGTGATTGAACCTTGCTTTGTTGAATACTTTGATTCTGAGGGTACTGGATTTTCTATTGGTGCTGGATTAAAACTTTTTGGAGGTTCAACTAGAAGTTATAAGAAAAAGAGTTATGAGATTAAATTCAAAAAACAATATGGACAGGGAAGCTTAAAATATAAAGTTTTTGATACTGTTGACAGTTCTGTGTTTAATTCACTTGTTTTAAGAACAGGAAGTCAAGATGAATTTGAGTGGTCTAAGAAAACACTTATTAGAGATATTGTTGCTACTTCTTTAGTAGATCAATATACTAACGTTGATGTTCAAGCATATAAGCCAGTAGTATTGTACATAAATGGTGAATATTGGGGATTATATTTTATAAGAGAAAAAGTAGATGAGACATTTATATCTAATCATTATAATGTTAAAGCTACTAAGGACAATACTGATTTATTAAGAATAGATGGTGAAGTTAAGATTGGGACTGATACTAAATATAATAAAATGATTAATTTTATCAATAATAATTCTCTTAGCGATAAAAAAAACTATGATAAAATTAAAGAGCAAATTGATATTGTTAATTACTGTGATTTTTGGATTTCTGAAATATGGCCATCTAACTATGATATAGTTAATATGAGATATTTTTCTACTCCATTAGTTGATTCTGGTAAATGGAAGTTTATATATTATGATCTTGATTCTGCATTTTATAATGTAGATGTTGACTATTATAAGTATTATACAACTCCATCTGGCATTGGTTATGGAAATTTTCCAACAACTCTTCTTAGGAATTTATTAAAGAGTAGTGAATTTAAAAAAACTTTTCTAGAGAGACTTTCATACAATCTTAAAAACACATGGAGTAGTGAAAATGTTATAAAGAAAATTGATTCTGTTATTGATGAGATTAGTGAGGATGAAATTAAGAGAAATCTTAAGAGATGGAATGTTGCATCATATGATGAGTGGAAGAATAATGTTAACTATATGAAAGATTTTGCTCGTAAGAGAAATAATTATATGGTGAGACAAGCAAAATCATTTTTTGGACTTTCTAATAGTGATGTTAATAAATATTTTGGTGATGTTAAATGAAAAAATATAAATATAGACATGAATTGAAATTTAAAATATCTAATGGATGTGCTGAAGTTTTAAAGCATCAACTTTCATTAATATTAGATAAAGATAAAAATGCTTTATCTGATGGTTCTTATGTTATTAAAAGTTTATATTTTGATGATATAAATTCTAATTCATATTATGAGAAACTTGATGGTGTTTTATATAGAAAGAAATTTAGGATAAGGACTTATAATGATAGTGATAATTTCATAAGACTTGAAAAAAAAATGAAACATAATAATTTAACTTCTAAGGAACAAATGTTGATTTCGAAAGATATATATAGTAAAATATTAAATGGTAAAATAAATGAGATTAAGAACTCTGAAGGATTACTTGAAGAATTTCTAAATGATATTAAATTAAAGGGATTAATTCCATCTATTATAGTTGAATATAATAGAGTTGCATTTATTTATCCAGTTAGTGAAGTCAGAATTACATTTGATTCTAACATTAAAAGTGGACTTTATAATTATGATTTATTTGATGATAAGAGTCCTACTTATAGAGTTATTGAAAACGATAAACAAGTAATGGAAGTTAAATATAATGAAGTATTGCCTCTTCATATAGCAAATATATTATGCACAGTTCCTTCTGTTCGTGAGGCTGTTAGTAAATTTGCTATATGTCGAAGTATTAAGTAAGGAGTGAAAAAGTGAGTGTAGTTGATACTATTAAAAAATCTGTTTTAGAAAATTTTACAGGTACTATATCTGTAGGAAGTATAATGCTGTCTCTTTTGGTGGCTTTTGTTATTGGAATATTTATAATTTATGTATATAAAAAGACTTATACAGGGGTTGTTTATTCAAAAGCATTTTCATTGTGTATATTAATGCTTTGTATGGTAACTTCGATAATTATTAGAACTATTAGTTCTAATATCTCATTATCTTTAGGTATGGTTGGTGCTTTATCTATCGTTAGGTTTAGAACTGCGGTTAAAGAACCTGTTGATACTGGGTTTATGTTTTGGGGAATTGCAGCTGGTATAATGGCTGGTGCTGGATTATATATTCCTGCGATTGCTGCATCACTTGGAATAGGTATATTATATTTTGCTAGCTATTTAATGGGATTTAAAACTGCTAGTAGATATCTATTAGTTTTAAAATATGATGTTGGTGCTCATGCATCTATTATGAGAAAATTAAAGAACATTAAGAAATTTAAAGTTAGAAGTAAATCTATATTTGGTAATAAAGTTGAATTATCTTTAGAAGTAGATGTTAAAGATAAAAATGGAGATATAGAAACAAAAATGGTTGATCAATTTAGTGATGTTGATGGACTTATTAATGCTAGTTTAATAGCATATCAAAATGATTTTGGAGATTAGGAAGTAAAATAATGGCTAAAACTAGAAGGAGACTTAAAATTACACCTGTTTTAATAGCACTAAATATATTAGTGTTATTTGTTATTGTTATATTTTATTTAACTAGATTGATAATTTATTATAATAAAGAACATAATACTGAGATTGAATCTAATTTAATAGTAGATAGTATTATTGAAAAGAGAAGTTATACTGATTTAGATAATGGACTTATTTATGATGATAATACCAAAACATATACATTTAAAGGTAAAGTTGATAATAATTATTTAGAATATTCAGGTGTATTATTTAGAATACTTTCTGTTAATGAGAATAATGAAGTTAAAGCTGTGTCTGAAAATATTTTGACTATTTTATATGGTAATTTAAAAAATGGTTTTGAAAAGTCAAATATAAATACTTGGTTGAATAAATCTACTATTAATCATAGTGGTATATTTGAAAATAATTTATTTGATAGTGATAAATTATTAATAAATACAACCATGTGTGTTAATAAAATTAATGATTTAACTAAGATAACATGTAATAAGAAAAACACTCAAAATAAAATAGGTATTCTTTCATTGAATGATTATTATATTTCTGGTGGTAAAGAAAGTTTCTTAAATATTAGTGATACATATTTTTTAAATACACTTAATAGCGAGGGAGCTAACTATTATGTAACTAGTACTGGTGATATTGCACTTGATAATACCAATAAAAAAGCATTAGGAATAAGAGCTGTCATAACAATTTCTGGTAGTAGTGAGATAATAAGTGGTGATGGCAGTAAAGAAAAACCATATAATATTGAAACTCATGATGTTAAAAAAATATCTGATGTTTATATAGGTAATTATGTTGAATATTCTAATTTGACTTTTAAAATAATTGATAGAGATAATGATAAAGTTAAGATTGCTCAAAGTGAAGTTGTAAAAGAAAACGACAAAGTTATTTTTAAGAAATTTGGCTCTGATAATACATATTCTTTAAACAAAGATAATGTTGGATATTATTTAAATAATACTTATTATAAAACACTTAAAAATAACAAATATATTGTTAAAAATAATTGGCCTACTGGACAATTAAATAGTGAGACACTTAATTATGTTGATACATATAAAACTAGTTTAAGTGCTAATATCGGTATGCTTTCTCTTGGAGATATGTTTGTTGATGAAGTTGAAAATATATTCTTATTGAGTAAAGGTATTGGTGATACTAAGATGATTGATGTTATCAGTCCTGAAAAAAATTTATTTGGTGATTTAGTAACATCTACATATAACTTGAGACCTTGTTTATATTTAAATAGTAATCTTGATATAATATCTGGTGATGGAAGTGAGAAAAGTCCATTTGTTGTAGGAGAGAATAATGGCTAAAAAGAATAATAAAAAGAATAAATTTAGCATTGCTTTAATAGTAGTAGATGTAATAGTACTTGTCTGCTTCTTTTTAGCGTATGGACCTATTTCATTTTTTAGAGATTTTCTTGTTACTACTGCTATGACCACAATGAATCATAAATATTTTGCATATGTTTTATATAGTGAAGAGATGGTTGAGAAAGTACTTGCTAATAACAAAATAGTTGAGTCTGATAGTCCAACTGATACTAGTAAAATAAATACTACTCCAGTTTTAGATACCGGAACATATGAAAGTATTTATGAAGAACAAGTATTAAAAAGAGATAAAAACAATGATATATATAAATTAGTTAATATTACTGGAAGCAAATGGAAAGGATATATGGTTGTTGTTTATGATCCTTCTAAACTAAAACTTGTTTTTTCTAAAGAATTCGGTAAAGGAGGAGAATATTTATCAACTATGGCTAAAAAGAATAATGCTTTAGTTGCAATGAATGCATCTGGTGTGTATACAAAATATGGAAATAGAAATACTGGTACATCTATATTAGATGGTAAAGTTAAATATGTTGGTAAAAAAATTAATAAAGGTGGAGGACTCATTGGTTTTACCAAAGATAATGTTTTAATGCTTACTAAAAAGTCCGCTACTGAAGCTATTAAAGATGGTATGGATAGAGCTGTTGAATTTGGTCCTTTCTTAATAGTAAATGGTAAAGAAAGCGAATTTAAAGGAAATGGCGGTTGGGGAATTGCCAATAGAAGTGCCATAGGCCAAAGACAAGATGGCATAGTCTTACTAATATGTATAGATGGTAGAAGTAAAGATTCTCTTGGTATATCTATGTCTGAATTGAAAGATATTTTTGTAAGATATAAAGCATATAATGCTGCTAATTTAGATGGTGGTGGAAGTAGTGCAATGTATGCTAAGGGTAAACTTGTTAATACTCCAGTTGGATATGGATATTCTGGTGAGAGATATTTACCTAATGCATGGATGGTATTGCCTGAAAACAGTAAGGAGGTTAAGAATGGAAATACAAAATAAGAATCCTAAAATATTTATTATAGGCGGAAAAGCTAAACATGGAAAAGATACTTTTTCTTCATATTTAAAAGAAGTATATGAAAGTAATGGTAAAAAAGTAATTATAACTCAACTTGCTAAATACATTAAGTATTATGCTCGTGAGATGACTGGTTGGGATTTGAGTGAAGAATCCAAACCAAGAGAGTTTCTACAACAACTTGGGACTAATGTTATTAGACAACAACTTAAGAAAGAAGATTTATTTATTAAAAGAATGATTGATGATATCGAGATATTTTCATATTTCTATGATGCTATTATAATAAGTGATGTTAGATTAAAGAAAGAAATAAATGATCTTAAGAAGGCTTATCCTAATTTAATAGTAGTTCATATTAATAGACCTTTTTTTGATAATGGACTTACTGAGGAACAAAAAAAACATCCTACTGAAATTGATTTAGATGATTTTGATAATTTTGATATTGAAATTGAGAATACTACACTAGATAAACTTAAAGAGACTTCTTTAAAGATATATAATGATTATGAAAGTGGGGAATAGTAATGGAAAGTATAAAAAAGTGTGATGTTGGTGGTAAAAAAGTAATAGTAAGAGTGGATTTTAATGTACCTATTGAAGATGGTAAGATTGTTGATGATACAAGAATTATATCTAGTTTAAAAACCATAAATTATCTTTTAGAAAATGGAGCTAAGATAATATTATTATCACATTTAGGTAGAGTTAAATCTAAAGAGGATAAAGAAAAATATTCTCTTGAAATTGTCGCTAAACATTTATCTAGCTTAGTAAATGCACCTGTTTATTTTGTTCCACAGACTAGAGGTGATATACTTGAAAAGACAGTAGAGAATCTTGAGGATAGAGAAATAGTATTAGTAGAAAATACTAGGTTTGAAGATTATCCTAAATCTTTAGAAAGTTCTTGTGATGAAACATTATCTAAATATTGGGCAAGTTTGGGTGATATATATGTATTTGATGCTTTTGCTACTGCACATAGATGTCATGCATCAACATATGGTATAAGTAAATATTTGAAATCATATGCTGGTTTTCTTGTTGAAAATGAAGTAAATATGTTAAAAAAAGCAATTTATCAAAGAAAGACTATGATATTAGGTGGTAGTAAAGTTGAGGATAAAATAGGTGTTATTGATAATCTAATAAACACTTGTGATAAAATTTTACTTGGTGGTGCGATGTGTTTTACCTTTTTAAAGGCCAAGGGCTATAGTATTGGTAAAAATGCTATTGCTGAGGATAAAATAGAATATGCTAAGAGTTTGTTAGAAACTCAATCAAGCAAGATTATTTTACCTATTGATTTTATATCTGAAAATGGTGTTATTGAACTTGAAAATATAACAGATAATGATATACTTATGGATATAGGGCCTAAAACTATTGAAAGGTATAAAGAAGTTATATTTGAAAGTAATTTGGTTTTATGGAATGGGCCTTTAGGAAAATATGAAGATGATAAGTATGAAAATGGTACTAAATCATTAATGAAATATATATACAATCAATCAATTGTTACAATATTAGCAGGTGGTGATATTGTTGCTTGTTCTAAGAAATTTAAAATTAATTTTAAATTTATATCTACTGGTGGCGGTGCAACTTTAGAATATCTTGAAGGAAAGAGATTTAAAACACTTGATAGATTAAATGGATAGGAGGTTTTTATGAAAAAAGTAATACTTAATCAAAAAAGCTATTTACTTTATGATGAGATGGTTAAATTTAAAGCATCTTTTGATAAAATGAAAGTATCTAAGTTTGAATTTATTATTTTTCCACCGCTACTTTATTTGTCAATGTTTAAAGATTCTAATTATAAAGTGGGAACTCAAAATTTTTATAGTTATAAAATAGGCTCATTTACTGGTGAATTAAATCTTGAATCATTAAAAGATATTAAAATAAATTATACTCTTATAGGGCATTATGAAAGAAGAAAAATAATGTATGAAGAGTATGAGATGGCCAAGGAAAAATTATTTAAATCTCTTAGTGGTAAATGTAATACAATATTATGTGTTGGTGAAGAAAAAAGAATGAGAAAACCATTTAACTATGTAAAGAAAGAATTGAATTATTATTTGAGATCTATTGAATCTTCAAGTATTAAGTATTTAAGTATTGCTTATGAACCAAATTGGGCTATTGGTACTGGTGATGTTCAAGATATATCAAAAATAGAACAAACTGTTAAATTAATAAAAGATTTTGTTTATAAAAAATATAAATATGATGTAGAAGTATATTACGGTGGTTCTATTAATGAAGAGAATATAAAATCAATATATGACATTTGTGATGGTGTTGTTCTTGGCAAAGTAAGTACTGATTATAAAGAATTAAATAATTTATTAAATAATATTAAATAACACACGGCATAAGATAAACGTGTGTTATTTTTTTATATTTTTAAAAATCATATTGCAAAGATATTGTAAAGTTATTAAGATTTTTTCTTTTATGACAAATATATCTTGTTTATGACAAAACTAGATAATTTATAATGTAGAAATTTGTATAATAACTTTACTATAATAAAATAAAGGAGAGAAAATGAAAATAAAAGTCTTAGTAGTAGATGATAATGATGGTATTGTTAACTTATTGAAGGAGTATTTTAAAAATAGTGATAAAATTGAAATAGTACATAGTGCATCTAATGGACAAATTGCTATTGATTTATTCAATCAAAATATTGATTATGATTTAATACTATTAGATTTAGTTATGCCAGTTAAAGATGGTCTTAGTGTACTAGAATACATGAAAGAGAATAATATTACTAAGAAAGTTATAGTGATGACATCTTATAATGAAGAGGAAACTATTAGAAATGTTAGTGAATATGGAGTTAGGTATTATGCTTTAAAACCATTTGATCTAAAAGATATAGAAAAGAAAATAATTAATTGTGTTACTTTTAAGAAAAATAATGATAAAATAATTGAACTTGGTAATAAGGATATGCAAATTAAAGTTACTAAATTATTACATGCGCTTGGTATACCTTCTCATATAAAAGGATATCAATTTATTAGAACGGCTATACTTATGGTATATGAAAATCCTGGATTTATTGGTGGTATTACTAAGGATTTATATCCTGATTTATCTTTGAAATTTAATACATCTATTCAAAGAGTCGAAAGGGCAATAAGACATGCTATAGAGGTTTCTTGGTTAAGGGGAGATATTGAGCTTATGGAAGAAATATTTGGACATAGTGTTGATATTGATAGAGCTAAACCTACTAATTCTGAATTTATTGTTACTATTGCTGATAAGTTAAGACTAGAAATGATTAACGTTCGTTAATCATTTTTCTTTTACAACTTTTTTAATATATGATAAAATTAAGTAGGTGAATATTATGAAAAAAATAATATTGTTAATATTAGATGGATTTGGAATTAACAAAAGCGATACTGGTAATGCTATTAAAATGTCTAATATGCCTATTTTAAATAGCATAATGGAAAAATATTCAGTAAGTGAATTGTCTTCATCTGGAAGTGATGTTGGGTTACCTAAAAATCAAGCTGGTAATTCTGAAGCTGGACATATGACTATTGGGTGTGGAAGAATAATTACTCAGCCAATAACTTTAATAGATAATAAAATTAAAGATAAAAGTTTTTTTGAGAATGATTGTTTACTTGATTTAATGGATTATGTTAATGATAATAAATCTACATTACATATAATAGGTTTGATAAGTGATAATAAAGTATATTCTAGCACGGATCATTTATATGCTTGTTTGGCTCTTGCTAAGATAAGGAAAGTATCATCTGTAGTTTTTCATTTTATAACTGACAGTAGTGATTCTATTAATGAAAATGCTCTTACAAGTATTAATAAATTTATGCAAAAAGTTGGTAAACTTGGACTTGGAACACTGGGAACTATTTGTGGGAGATATTATGCGATGGACAAAGATAATAATTATGATAGGATTAAAAAATCGTATGATGTTATTGTTCATAATATTGGTAATACTTTTTCTGATTATGAAAGATGCTTAGAATTGCATTATAAAAATAATATAGTAGATGACTATATTAATCCTAGTGTTATTACTAAAGGTTCTATGATAAAAGAAGGTGATGGTGTTTTATTTGCTAACTATAGGTCTGAAACTTTAAAAGAGTTAATCTCTGCTTTTACTGAACCTACATTTAATATGTTTGCTACTAAGAAATTTAAAGATATTAGAGTGGTATCATTATATGATTTAAATGGTAAAGTTGAATGTGCTTATGCTAATGAACCTATAACTAATACATTTGGTTCTTATTTAGCTGAGCTTGATTTTAAACAGGCTAGAATTGCTGAATCTGAGAAATATCCACATGTTACATATTATTTTGATGGTTGTGAGGAATTTAATGATAAAAACCTTTATAAAATATTAGTGCCTTCTCAAAATGTTGCAAGATATGATATTAGACCTGAGATGAGTGTTGGTGAAATAACACAAGCTGTTCTTGATGTGATTGACAAAGATTTTGACTTTATACTTGTTAATTTTGCTAATCCTGATATGGTTGGTCATTCTGGAAATATTCCAGCGTGTGTACGTGCACTTGAGGTGTGTGATTTTTGTATAGGAAAAATACTAGAGAAGGCTGAGGATAATTTCTACGATTTGATAATAACTTCTGATCATGGGAATTGTGAACATATGAAAGATGAGAACGGAAATATAATTAGTGGTCATACCAATAATAAAGTTCCTTTTGTGATATGTAGTGATAAATATAAATTAAAAAAAGAAGGTACATTATGTGATATTATACCTACTATTACTGATGTTTATGGTATTAGTAGACCAAATGAGATGACTGGGGAGAGTTTAATAATTAAAAATGAATAGATTAGATATTGAACTTGTTAAAAGAAATATTTTTACTAGTAGAAATAAAGCTCAAATGGAAATTAAAAATGGTAATATTAAGTGTGATGGTGTTGTTATAACTAAAAGTTCTTTTTTAGTTAGTGAAGATAATGAAATTAGTGTATCATCATCAATCTTAAAATATGTTTCTAGAGGTGGCCTTAAGCTTGAAAAAGCAATAAATGAATTTAATGTTATTTTAGAAAATAAAATTATGATAGATATTGGGTCTTCTACCGGTGGATTTTGTGATTGTGCTCTTCAAAATAATATATCTAAAATTTATGCTATTGATGTTGGGAGTAATCAACTAGTTTCTAAAATCAAAAATAATCCTAAAGTAATTGTTTATGAGAAAATGGATTTTAGAAATATAGACAATAATTTAATCAATGATGCAAATATTGCCACAATAGATGTTTCATTTATATCAGTAACTAAACTAATGAAAAAGTTATCTACTCTTAATATAGATGAAATTATTTGTCTTATAAAACCTCAGTTTGAATGTGGTAGTGAAATTTCTAGAAAATATAAAGGAATAATATTAAATAAAAAAGTTCATAAAGAAGTATTAAATAATATTATATGTAATTTTAAAGAAAATGGATTTTATATAAATAATCTTACTAATTCTCCAGTATGTGGAGGAGATGGTAATATAGAATACTTAGGATATTTTAAAAAAGATAATAGCAATTATAATTACAATATTGAAAAAATAATAGATAATTCTTTTAAAACTTTAAGAAAAGTCGAGAAAAAGGTAAAAAATGCTTGATTTTTCTTTTATTTTGCAATATAATTAGTTGAAACGACTTAGTGATGATGTGCGAGGTTGCTGATACACCAGGTTAGGTTGAATTATAAATCTAATTTAAAATCAGGTAATTCGTGCTGAACTAGTCTATAAAAAAATTATAGGCGAAGGAGGAAATTAATATGTCTAAAGACAAAGTAAGAATCAGACTTAAATCATTTGATCACAGAAGTGTTGATCAAGCTGCTGCAAAGATTGTTGAGACTGTTAAGAGAACTGGTGGGGTAGTTAGTGGACCTGTACCACTACCAACTGAAATAGAAAAAATTACTATTTTAAGAGCTGTTCATAAGTACAAAGATTCTCGTGAACAATTTGAAATTAGAACTCACAAGAGATTAATTGATATCGATAATCCAAGCAAAGAAACAATTGATGCTCTTGCTCATTTGGATTTACCAAGTGGAGTTGAAATTCAAATTAAAAAGTAATTAAAGTAATTTAAGAAAGGAATGTAGAAATGAAAGGAATCTTAGGACGTAAAGTTGGAATGACTCAAGTATTCACAACTGACGGAAAATTAATACCTGTCACTGTTATTGAAGTTAAACCAAATGTGGTAACTCAAATCAAAACAGTTGAAAAAGATGGGTATAGTGCTTTACAATTAGGTGCTTTTGATAAAAAAGAAAAATCATCTAATAAACCTGAAATGGGACATGTAAAGAAAGCAAATACATCACCTAAGCGCTTCTTAAAAGAAATAAGAGGGTTAGATACATCATCTTACACTCTTGGTCAAATATTGAGTGCTGATGTATTTAGCAAAGGAGACACTGTTGATGTAACTGGTACATCAAAAGGAAAAGGTTTCCAAGGTGTTATTAAGAGATGGAATCAATCTCGTGGACCTGAAACTCACGGTTCTACATATCATAGAAGAGTAGGTTCTATGGGTACAATGAGACCAATGAGAGTTTTAAAAGGTAAAAAATTACCAGGACATATGGGTAATGAACAAATCACTATTCAAAATCTTATGATTGTTGATGTAGATGTTGAAAATAATTATATATTAGTTAGTGGTAATGTTCCAGGACCAAAAAATTCATATGTATTTATAAAAGCCGCTATTAAAGGCGATAAGAATTATTCTCCTGTAGAATTAATCTCTTATGAAGAAGTAGTAGAAGAAACTTCTGAAGAAACTACTGTTAGTGAAAATGAAGTCGTTGAAAACAATACTAACGATGTAGCAAATGAAGAAGAAACTGAAACTGCTGAAAGTAAGGAGGTTTCTGAATAATGGCAAAAACTCAAGTATTAAGCCTTAAAGGCGAAAAAGTTAAAGATTTAACATTAAAAGATTCTGTATGGAATATTGAAGTTAATGAACCTGTTATGCATGATGCTATTGTTCTTGCTCAGGCTTCATTAAGACAGGGAACTGCTTCTACAAAAACTAGAAGTGAAGTTTCTGGTGGTGGAAGAAAGCCATATAAACAAAAAGGTACTGGTAATGCAAGACAAGGATCTACTAGAAGCCCACAATGGCCAGGTGGTGGAATTGTTTTTGGACCAAAGCCAAGAAAATATGATAAAAAACAAAATAGAAAAGAAAGAAGATTAGCATTAAAGAGTGCTTTAACATCTAAATTCCAAGATAAAGAATTAGTAATTGTTGAAAACTTAAATTTAGTTGATAATAAAACTAAGACATTTAATGAAATGTTAAAAAATCTTAAAGTAGATGGTAAAGCTTTAGTTGTATATGCTGATGAAAACGAAAATTTATTTTTAGCTTCTCGTAACAATAATAAAGTTGCTGTGGTTGCTTTCAATGAAATTAACGTATTAGATTTAGTTGCAGCTAATTACTTATTAATTGACGAATCTTCAGTTAAGAAAATTGAGGAGGTGCTTAACTAATGAATATTATCTTAGCACCAGTTATTACTGAGAAAAGTGAAAGTTTAAAATCAAATAATGTATATGTATTTAAAGTAAATAAAAAAGCTAATAAAACTCAAATTAAGAATGAAATTGAAAAATTATTTGGGGTAAAAGTACTTAGCGTAAATACAATAAATGTTGTACAAAAGAAAAGAAGAGTAGGAAGATATACAGGATTAACTTCTGCTTATAAAAAAGCATATGTTAAACTTGCTGAAGGATCTTCTATAGAATACTAGGAGGGAAAATATGCCAATAAAGAATTACAAGCCTAATACTCCTGGAACAAGAGGAATGAGTACTTTAATTAATACTGAAATTACTAAAAAGACTCCTACAAAAAGTCTTCTTGTTAAAAAAAGTAAAACAGGCGGAAGAAATAATCAAGGTAAAATAACTGTTCGTCATATTGGTGGTGGAGCTAGACAAAAATATCGTATAATTGATTTCAAAAGAAACAAAGATGGTATTGAAGGTAGAGTAGCTTCAATAGAATATGATCCAAACAGAAGTGCTAACATCGCATTAATTAATTATGTTGATGGTGAAAAAAGATATATTATTGCTCCACTTAATTTAAAAGTTGGAGATAAAATTGAAAGTGGAGTTAATGCTGATATTAAAATTGGTAATGCATTACCACTAGAAAACATTCCAGTAGGTACTTTAGTTCACAATGTTGAATTAAGTCCTGGAGCAGGTGCAAAATTTGCAAGAAGTGCTGGTTCTAGCGTACAAATTCTAGGTAAAGAAGGAAAATATGTTATCTTAAGACTTAGAAGTGGTGAAACTAGAAAGGTACTTGGAACTTGCCGTGCAACTGTTGGTGAAGTTGGAAATACTGATTATGAATTAGTTAACTTGGGGAAAGCTGGAAGAAAAAGACATATGGGTGTAAGACCTACCGTTCGTGGATCTGTTATGAACCCTAATGATCACCCTCATGGTGGTGGTGAAGGTAGAGCTCCAGTAGGACGTGCACAACCAATGACTCCTTGGGGTAAACCAGCATTAGGACTTAAGACTAGAAAGACTAAAAAAGCATCTGAGAAATTAATCATGAGTAGACGTAAGAAATAATTAAGAAAGGAACCGTAACAAATGTCAAGAAGTTTAAAGAAAGGACCTTATACATTTCCTAGACTTTTAAAAAGAGTTAAGGATTTGAATGAAAAAGGTAAAAAAGAAGTAATTAAAACTTGGTCAAGACGTTCAACTATATATCCTGATTTTGTAGGACATACATTTGCTGTTCATAATGGTCGTGAATTTATTCCTGTATATGTAACAGAAGATATGGTAGGACACAAACTTGGTGAATTTGCTTTAACTCGTAAGTTTGGTGGACATGCTGGAAGCGGCAAGAAGTAGGAGGTAAGAGATGGAAACTTATAGTATACATAAAGGTGCTCAAATTGCACCTAGAAAAGCAAGAATGACTCTTGATCTTATTAGAGGTAAAAAAGTATCTCAAGCTGAAGCTATTCTACTAACTACTAATACTAAAGCAAGTAGATTAATTATAAAAGTTCTAAATTCTGCAGTTGCAAATGCTGTAAATAACTTTGGAGCTGATAAAGAAAATTTAGTAATCAAAGAAACTTATATTAATGAAGGAAGAACTTTAAAAAGAAGAAAAGCTGCATCTCACTCAAGAGTTGCTAAAAATTATCATAGAACAAGTCATATTTATGTTTGCGTAACTGATAATATGACTAAGAAGGAGGACTAACACATGGGGCAAAAGGTAAATCCAGTTGGGCTTAGAATAGGTATTAATAAAGACTGGGAAAGTAAATGGTATGCACCAACTAAAGATTTTGCTAAATATTTAAATGCTGATTTAAATATTAGAAAATATTTAGATAAAGAATTGAAAGGGTGTTCAGTTGCTTCTATCATAATTGAAAGAAATAATAAAAGAACTAACGTTACTATCAATACATCTAAACCTGGTGTTGTAATAGGTAAAGGTGGAGCTGATATTGAAAGACATAAAAAGGCATTACAAAAATTAACTGGAGAAGAAATCTATTTATCAATAGTTGAAGTTAAGAATCCTGATTTAAATGCTGCTTTAGTAGCTGAATCAATTGCACTTCAAATTCAAAATAGAGCTTCATTCAGAGCTGTTCAAAAAAGAGCAATTAGAAATGCAATGAAAGCAGGAGCAGTTGGTATTAAAGTTGCTGTTTCTGGTAGACTTGGTGGGGCTGAAATGGCTCGTACTGAGGGATATTCAGAAGGAACTGTACCTCTTCATACTTTAAGAGCTGATATTGATTATGCTCATAGAGAAGCTGACACTATTTATGGTAAACTTGGTGTTAAAGTATGGATTTACAAAGGTGAAATACTTCCTGCTAAAAAGAATAAGGGAGGTAAAAAAGATGTTAATTCCAAAGAGAACTAAATATAGAAAACCTCATAGAATAAGTTATGAAGGAAAGGCTAAAGGAAATACTACATTAAGTTATGGTGAGTATGGACTTATGGCTAAAGAGGGAGCTTATATCACTGCTAGACAAATCGAAGCAGCAAGAATTGCTATGACTCGTTATATGAAGTCATTTAAAAGAGGAAAAGTATTTATTAATATTTTCCCACACTTAGCTAGAACTAAGAAACCTGCTGAAGTTCGTATGGGTAGTGGAAAAGGTAATGTTGAAGAATGGGCAGCAGTTGTTAAAGAAGGTAAAATTATGTTTGAAATGACTGATGTTACTGAAGAAATTGCTCGTGAAGCATTTAGACTTGCTTCTCATAAATTACCTATTAAAACAAAATTTGTAGCAAAGGAAGTGGCTAAATAATGAAAATCGCTGAAATAAGAAAATTAACCACTGAAGATTTAAATAAGAAACTTGAAGAAAATAAAAAAGAATTATTTAATTTAAAATTCGCTGCTTCTACTGGTAATTTAGAAAAACCTCATAAAATTAAAGAATTAAGACATGAGGTTGCTAAAATTAAGACAGTCATAAGAGAACGTGAATTAAGTAAGGAGGATGGTAAATAATGGAAAACAAAAAACAAGAATTAGTTGGAAAAGTTGTAAGTGCAAGTAATGATAAAACAATTACAATTGCAGTTGTTACTTATAAAAAGCATCCACTTTACAAAAAGAATGTAAAAACTACTAAAAAGTATTCAGTACATGATGAGGATAACAAAGCTAAAGTAGGGGATATCGTTAAAGTTGTCTCTTCTCGCCCTCTATCTAAAACTAAAAGATATGTATTAGATAGTATTGTTGAGGAAGCTGTTATTCTTTAAGAAAGGAGAGAGTTATGATACAACCAGAAAGCCGTTTAAAGGTTGCTGACAATTCAGGCGCTCGTGAACTTTTAGTAATCAGAGTACTTGGTGGAAGCAAAGTTAAAAGTGGTAATATTGGAGATGTTGTTGTTGCTACTGTCAAGAAAGCAATACCAAATTCAAATACTCCAAAAGGAAAAGTAGTAAAAGCTGTTATAGTAAGAACAGTTCAAGGTGTTAAAAGAGCAGATGGAAGTCATATTAAGTTTGACGACAATGCTTGTGTACTAATTAAAGACGATAATAGTCCTGTAGGAACTCGTGTTCTAGGACCTGTAGCTCGTGAACTTCGTGATAAAAACTTTATGAAAATTGTTTCACTAGCTCCAGAAGTATTATAGGAGGATAGCATGAAAATAAAAGTTGGAGATAATGTTCGTGTTATTACTGGAAGTAATAAAGGAAAAGAAGGAAAAGTACTTAAAGTATTAAGAAATGAATGTAAAGTATTAGTTGATGGGGTTAATATTGTTAAGAAACATGTTAAACCAAATCGTCAAAATGAAACAGGTGGAATTCTTGAAGTAGAAGCACCAATTCATATATCAAATGTTAAAGTACTTGACAAAAAAGAAACTAAAAAAGAA